>CASFKT010000075.1 GCA_949295195.1 uncultured bacterium
GAAAGCCGCCGCGGCCCATCGGGCCGGGGCGGCTTATCTCTTCGCATAACCCCGCCCCGGTCCGCAGATGCTAGGGCAGAAGGAGGCGGTCCAGGATGAGCTTGATTTTCTGCGGCGCCCCCTGCGTCTACCAGCAGGAGGGCCAGTGCGCCCTGGTGCGGGCGGCCTCTCCCGGCCCCCGCAACCCCCACGGGTGCCTCAACTTCGTCCCGGCGGTTCCCCGCTCACAGCAGGGCGGCCAGGGCCTCCCGGATGTTGCCCACCCGGATGAGCTCCAGCCCCTCGGGGACGGCCAGCTTGCCCTGGGTGCGCTTGGGAATCAGGCACTTGGTGAAGCCCAGCCGCCGCACCTCGGACAGCCGCTGGCCCAGGGCGCTCACCGACCGCAGCTCCCCGGTGAGGCCCACCTCCCCGATGGCGGTGAGGTCGGCGGGGACGGGGCGGTCCCGGAAGCTGGAGGCCATGGCCAGAATGGCGGCCAGGTCGGCGGCGGGCTCGTCCAGGGACAGGCCGCCGATGACGTTTAAATAGGCGTCGCAGCTGCCCAGCAGCAATCCCCCCCGCTTCTCCAGCACCGCCAGCAGGAGGACCGCCCGGTTATAGTCAAAGCCGTTGCTCATCCGCCGGGGGTTGCCGAAGGCGCTGGGCACCACCAGGGCCTGGACCTCCGCCAGCACCGGACGCACCCCCTCCATAACGCAGGCCACGCAGGTGCCCGGGGCGTTCTCCGGCCGGCCGGCCAGCATGGCCTCGGAGGGGTTGGGCACCTCGGCCAGGCCGCCGTCCTCCATCTCGAACACGCCGATCTCGTTGGTGGCCCCGAAGCGGTTCTTGGCCGCCCGGAGGATGCGGTAGGCCATGTGCCGCTCCCCCTCGAAGTAGAGGACGCAGTCCACCATGTGCTCCAGCACCTTGGGCCCGGCGATGGAGCCCTCCTTGTTCACATGGCCGATGACGAAGATGGTGAGCCCCTCCCCTTTCGCCAGCTGCATCAGGGCCATGGTGCACTCCTTCACCTGGCTGATGCTCCCGGGGGCGGCGGTCACGTCCCCGTGGTACAGGGTCTGGATGGAGTCCACGATGAGCACGTCGGGAGAGACGGCGTGCACCGCGTCGATGACGTTCTCCAGATTGGTCTCGGACAGGAGGGACAGCCCCTCTCCCCTCACCTGGAGCCGCTCGGCCCGCAGCTTGATCTGCCGCTCCGACTCCTCCCCGGAGACATAGAGGACCTTGGCGGTGCGGCACAGGTGGTCGCAGATCTGGAGCATGAGGGTGGACTTGCCGATGCCCGGCGCGCCCCCCACCAGCACCAGGGAGCCCCGCACCGCTCCGCCCCCCAGCACCCGGTCCAGCTCCCCCATGCCGGTGGGGAAGCGCAGCTCGTCGGTGGTCTCCACCTCCGCCATGGTCTTGGGGTGGTTCAGGGCCACCCCCAGGGCGCTCCCCCGGCTGGCGGACGGGGCCTTCTTGGGGGCCTTCTCCGCCGGCCGCTCCACCATGGTGTTCCACGCCCCGCAGGCGGGGCATCTCCCCTGCCACTTGGGGGTCTCGTTGCCGCACTCGGTACAATAAAAAATGGTCTTGGCTTTCATGGGACGCTCCTTCTGTCGAAAAAGTGGCAGAGCCACTTTTTCGAGTTAGGCTGCACGAAATTTCGATCTCGATTTCTTACGAAATTGTCGGTCGAAATTTCGCGAGAAGTGTCATTTCCGAGGCACAGAAGGTGAATTGGCCGGAGGCCAAGAGAAGCCACCCTGGGGTGTGTCCTCGGAAATGACCGAATTAAATTTTATTCCGTCGTCTGCCTGCGCCCGCAGGCGCGTTTCGGAGCGCAACCGCCGCAAAGCGGCGGCTCTTAGCGCGGAGATGACGACGGAACTCCTTGCAGGAGGGCTTTTTTGAGAAGCTGAGGAGGCCGCCGGTCCTCCGGCGGCCTCTTATATCTCGCTATGGATGTAGATTAGTCCTGCTCCCAGTTGTGGTAGACGTTTTGAACGTCGTCGTTGTCCTCCAGGAACTCCAGGAGCTTCTCCATGTTCTTGATGTCCTCTTCATCGGTGAGCTTCACGTAGTTCTGGGGGACCATCTGGACAGAGGCCTCCAGGAAGGTGTAGCCCTTCCCCTCCAGGCCGGCCACCACGTCGTTGAAGGCGTCGGGGCTGGTGTAGATCTCAAACACGTCGTCGTCGGCCTGCATGTCGTCGGCGCCGCACTCCAGAGCGTCCATCATCACGGTGTCCTCGTCCAGGTCCTCAGAGTCCAGGACAATGACGCCCTTCTTGTCAAAGGACCAGGACACGCAGCCGGTGGCGCCCAGGCCCTTGCCGTACTTGTCCAGCAGGTGGCGAACCTCCGGCGCGGTGCGGTTGCGGTTGTCGGTGAGGGCGTCCACGATGATGGCCACGCCGTTGGGGCCGTAGCCCTCGTACACCACGCTCTCGAAGCTGTCGGTGTTGCCCGCGCCCAGAGCCTTGTCGATGGTGCGCTTGATGTTGTCGTTGGGCATGTTGGCCGCCTTGGCCTTGGCGATGACGGTGGCCAGGCGGGAGTTGTTGGCGGGATCGCCGCTGCCGCCGGTTTTGACGGCCACGATCATCTCACGGGCGATCTTGGTGAAAATCTGGGAGCGCTTGGCGTCGGCCGCGCCCTTGGTCTTTTGTATGTTGTGCCACTTGGAATGTCCGGACATGGTTATCTTCCCTTCTGTGAATTTCGGATCAAAAGCGCCAATATTATATCACTCGCGCCGAGGTTTGACAACCCCACGGCCGGAAAAATGGCGGGAGTTTCTCCATACGGCCCCCTGCGCGAAAAAAATTCCCCGAAAAAAGAGAGATCCCCGTGGGTTTTCTCCCCCGGCATCGTATATAATGGCAGAGACGAGAACAAGGGAGGTGACCGGCGTGGACCCAGCCCAATGGATGGCCCTGCTCCAGCAGGGGGACGAGGAGGCCCTGGAAAAGCTGCTGACCCACTACGACGGCATGCTCCGGTACATCGCCGGGGGCATTCTGGAAGCTCCCCAGGACCGAGAGGACTGCCTGGCCCAGGTGCGCCTGAAGCTGTGGGAGAGCCGGGGCCAATATGACCCGGAGCGCTCCAGCCCGGCCACCTGGCTCACCGCCCTGTGCCGCAACGCCGCCGTGGACCACCTGCGGCGGCTCCAGCGCCAAGGATGCGGGGAGCTCCCCGAGACCCACCCGGACCCCGCCCCCGGCCCGGAGGAGCAGCTGCTCCAAAAGGAGCGGATTCAGGCCCTGGAGCGGGCGCTGAACACCCTGCCGGCCCGGGACCGGAATCTGGTCTACCGGAAATACTACTACCTCCAGTCCACCGCCCGGATGGCCGCCGAGCTGGGCCTCACCGAGCGGGCGGTGGAGGGAAAGCTGTACCGCATCCGCAGAAAACTCCAGAAGCAGTTGGGAGGTGACGTCCTGTGAGTCCCAACGAATTTGACCGCCGTATTGTGGAAGATCTGTCCCAGCTCCCACCCGCCCCTGGCGAGGTGTGGGGCTACGCCCCCTGGCGCTCCGCCATGACCAAGATCTTATGGGGCATGGGGCTGACCACCATCCATTTTGAGTTCCTCTATCTCCAGTACCTCCTGCCCCTGCTGGGGGCCGCCCTGCTGTACCTTGGCTTCCGGTCCCTGCGGAAGGAGAACCGGTGGTTTAAGCTGTGCTGGGTACTGTCCGGCGTCCTGCTGGCCGTCCACATGGCCACGGACATCCTCACCGCCACCCCGGTAATGGGGTGGATCACCCAAAATCCCGCCCTCCAGTGGGGGCTCACCTGGCTCCTTCTGGGGATGAATCTGCTGATGCTGTTCTCCCTGTGGCGGGGAACCCGGGCGGCCTTTGCCGTGGTAGGGGAGCAAAAACCTAAGGACTGGCTCAGGCAGGGGTTCATCTGCTACCTGCTGTTTTGCGGAATCGCCCTGTGGTCCGAGCTGGTCCCTCTGACGGAACCCTCGATCTTCGGGCCGGCTATTATGGACCAGTACCGGTGGCTCTACTACGGCCGTGGGATCGCCGGCCTGATCCTGGAAATCCGTCTGCTCCTGTGCATCTCTTATCAGAGCATCGAGCTGGCCAGCCGGGGCTATACCATCACCCCCATCCCCGTGCGGATATCGGGGAAGCCCTTCCTGCTGGGGGTGTTCGGCGCGGTCCTGCTGTCCCTCCCCATCGCCCTGTGGGTGGGAGGACACATCCCCACCGGCCCGGCGGAGCCTGTCTCCCCTCTGACGGCAGAGCAGGCGGCTGTCCGGGACCGTCTGGTCTCTCTGGGCCTGCCCGAGGACATCGCCGCCGCCCTGGACGGTGAGGAGCTGGAGCGGTGCGCCCAGGCGGAATTTGTGGTGGCAGGCCGCACCTATGACACCGACCACACAGACGACAAGGTACCCCGCACCGACGGCCCGGCCGTGCTGGATGAACTGGGAGGCGGGGAGACAGAGCTGTCCTCCTGGCTTGTCTTCTTGCCGGAGGGACAGGTGCGGCAGATCCATTGGTTCCGCTACCGGGAGCTGCCTTCCCTCCACTTGCAGGAGCAGTTCTCTGTTGTCAACTCCGGAAATTTCCCCATCGGCGATTTCTCCGCCCGCCTGCTGCTAGAGCGGGACGGACAGACACTGGCCATCCAGCCGGAGGTCCACCTATCCGGTGGGGAAAGCGCGGACGAGGTGGAAGAAAACCTGGACTACTATATGTTCCCGGAGAGCACCAAAATGGAGCTGGAGCGCCTGGGGCATCTGCGCTATTACCCCTGGATCAGCTTCTCCCTCCCCGCCGGAGCGGAGAACTTCCGGGGCTGGCTGGCCTACACCGTATCGGACCGGGACCAGTTCCCAGAACCCGCCGATATCCACACCGATGACCCGGAGGCCTGGTCCTACGGCGACTTCTGGTATGTGTTCCTCCGCCACCAAGTTCAATGGCTCCACTACCCCTTCGTCTCCATCGACGCCTACGGCGGCACCCGGTCCGCCCTCACTACCGGCCCTATCCAGGCGGTGTGGGCCCCCTTTGACTACTATCCCACCGCCTGACAGAAAGCGCCCAATGAAGGGCGCTTTCTTCTTTCCTTTTCTTCAAATCTCTGCTACAATACACCATATAGACCAATGAAACCGAGAAAGAGGGAATGAGTATGCGTACCATCCAAGCCGCCGCCCTCACCGACGCGGTGGCCAAGCTGTGCATCCAGGCCAACACCCACCTGCCCGAGGACATCGTGGCCGCCCTGGACGCCACCCGGCAGAGCGAACCTTGGCCGCTGGCCAAGGAGACCCTGGGGCTCCTGTGGGAGAACATGGAGCTGGCGGAGGAGAAAAATCTGCCCGTCTGCCAGGACACGGGTATGGCCTGCGTCTTTGTGGAGCTGGGCCAGGACGTGCATATTGAGGGGAATTTCGAGGAGGCCATCCACCAGGGGGTCCGAAAGGGCTACGGGGAGGGTTTCCTGCGTAAATCCATTGTGGGCGACCCCCTGCGCCGGGTGAACACCGAGGACAACACCCCCGCCGCCATCACCGTCCGGCTGGTGCCCGGGAACGGCTGCAAGGTCACCGTGGCCCCCAAGGGCTTCGGGTCGGAGAACATGAGCCGCCTGGGCATGCTCAAGCCCGCCGACGGGGTGGAGGGCGTGAAGAAATTCGTGGTGGAGACGGTGAAGCTGGCCGGCTCCAACCCCTGTCCCCCCATCGTGCTGGGCATCGGCATCGGGGGTTCCTTTGATAAGGTGGCCTATCTGGCCAAGCACGCCCTGCTCCGGCCCATCGACCAGAGAAATCCCGACCCCTTCTACGCCGATCTGGAGCGGGAGCTTTTGGAGGAAATCAACGCCCTGGGCATCGGCCCCCAGGGCTTCGGCGGACAGACCACCTGCCTGGGGCTGTCCATCGAGACCGCCCCCACCCACGTGGCCGGCCTGCCGGTGGCGGTGAATGTGAGCTGCCACGTGACCCGCCGGGCCACGGCGGAGCTGTAACATCCCAGTTTTCCACGGAGGATCTCCATGCAAGACGAGTATGTGAAATTAGAAAAGGGCACCGTCCAGGTCACCCGGACGGGGTATGGCCCCACTCCCCTGGTGCTGCTGTCCGGCTTCAGCACCCTGTTCCCGGGGCTGGAGTACGGCGCCCTGGGCACCGAGCTGGCTAAAAAGTTTCCCGTTTTGATCCCCTCCAAGTTCGGCTATGGGTACAGCGACCTGACCGACGCCCCCCGGGACGCGGACGCCATCGTGGAGGAGTACCGGGCGGTGCTGTCCGCCCTGAAGGTCCCCACCCCGGTGGTGCTGTGCGCCCACAGCATGGGCTTTCTGGAGGCCCTGCGCTGGGCCCAGAAGTACCCGGAGGAGGTGGCCGCCCTGGTGGGCCTGGACCCGGCCACCCCAGAGGTCTACCAGACCTTTGACCTGACAGGTTCCCAGGCCCGGCTGGAGAAGATCAACCGGCCGGAGTGGAAGCGGAGGCTCACCTTCCGGTTGATGGCCTCCTCCATGCTCAGCCGGTACCCGTCCAATCTCCGGCGAAAGCTGGCCCCCGCCGCCCGGCGGAACTTTGCCTGCCTCACCTGGGTCAACGAGAGCCGGGCCCTGCCGGAGAACGTGCGGACCATATCCCAGGCCGGCGCCCCCGCCAATATCCCCGCCCTGTTCCTGCTGTCCAACGGGAAGGGCACGCCCCTCCCCGGCGAGGAGTGGCGGAAGCACGCCCTGAGCTATCTGGATCACTTTGAATCCCGGCAGTATGAGCTCTTCGACCTGCCCCACGACCTGTACTACTACCAGCCCCAGGAGCTGGCGGAGGTCATTCTGGACTTTTGGGCCCAGATGCGGGACGGGACGCCGGAGAAGGGCGGAGCGGAATAACCGGAGCAAAAACTCGCCCCGGTGCATCCAGGAGACCGCCCCTACGTGCCAGTACCAGCCATCACCTGTTCGGCAAAGCCAGGCGCGGCGCCGAAACCGCATCGGTCTCAATTTTAGGAACGTCAGGGCCCAGTGGCCCGGTGGAAATTCAGACTTTCACTCAGATTTTGCGCGCCGGAAATATTGCAAGCCGAATAAGTACGCGTCCCCGTAATGGGGTCCGGGGAAAGCAGCCTATGGGCCTAGGCGGAGCCGTAGCCCATCGGATGCGTCCCCGGTGGCGTTTTGCCTACTTTGCCGCCATGGGCAAAGTAGGTCGCCGCCCGCAGGCGGCGAAAGCTCCCACAGTCCAAGAAACACAAGGAGGAATCACCATGCAATATAAGCTGAAAACTCCCGTCACCCGGGAGGACCTGGCCCCGCTGAAAGCCGGGGACACCGTCCTGCTCTCGGGCACGGTATACACCGCCCGGGACGCCGCCCACAAGCGGATGATGGAGCGGCTGGACGCGGGAGAGCCCCTCCCCTTCCCGGTGGAGGGCTCCGCCGTGTACTATGTGCGCCGGCCCCACCACCAGCGGCCGGATGGACGCATACTCCCCCCGCCTGCTGGACCTGGGCCAGCTCGTCATGATCGGCAAGGGCAAGCGGAACCAGGCGGTGAAGGACGCGGTGGTCCGCAATGGCGGGGTTTACTTAGCCGCCCTTGGCGGCGCGGGGGCCCTGATGGCCGCCAGCGTGAAGGAGCTGGAGGTCATCTGCTGGGAGGACCTGGGCTGTGAGGCGGTGCGGAAGCTGGAGGTGGAGGACTTCCC
>CASFKT010000076.1 GCA_949295195.1 uncultured bacterium
GGGGGCCCTGATGGCCGCCAGCGTGAAGGAGCTGGAGGTCATCTGCTGGGAGGACCTGGGCTGTGAGGCGGTGCGGAAGCTGGAGGTGGAGGACTTCCCTCTCACCGTCATCCTGGACGCCCACGGGGGAGATCTGTACGAGAGCGGCCCCGCCGCCTATCTGGCCAGCCGGGACGAGGGGTAACAGCCCGGCTCCATTTCAGTTCTGATGAGGAGGGATTTCCATGTTCACCTGCGCCCAGTGCGCCATTGAGGCCTGCCGGTCCGGGAATCTGGACCAGATGCCCAAAAACTGTCCCATGCACGACCTCGCCTTCTTTGAGCAGGTGCTGGAGGAGTATTTCAAACCGGAGAACCACGACTTCTTCGTCACCAGCGCCGCGGTGGAGGCCATCGGGTACGGACAGTGGCCCCGCCTGCGGGAGGTGATGGAGTTCGCCCGCCGCATGGGCTACACCAAGCTGGGGCTGGCCTTCTGCGCCGGGCTCCACAAGGAGGCCGCCGTGGTGGACCGGATTTTCCGGAAAAACGGCTTTGAGGTGGTGTCCGTCATCTGCAAGACGGGCTCCATCCCCAAGGACAAGGCGGGGGTGCCCCAGCAGTTCCGGGTGCGCCCCGGCGCCTATGAGGTCATGTGCAACCCCATCGCCCAGGCGGAGCTTCTGAACCGGGAGGGCACCCAGTTCAACGTGTGCCTGGGGCTGTGCGTGGGCCACGACTCCCTGTTCTACAAATACTCCAAGGCCCTGGTCACCACCCTGGTCCTGGTGGCCAAGGACCGGGTCACCGGCAACAACCCGGTCGCCGCCATCTACTGCGCCGACGGGTACCTGAAAAAACGTCTGGAGCTGGAGGAATAACGACAAACCCCCATCCGCAGTCAGCGGATGGGGGTTTTTAGATAGCCGAAAACTCTATTTCAATGATCTGGGGCTCTACTTGTGCTTATACGTTATACGCACCCGTAGGCCTCCTGGTGGGTCTGAGAAATTTTTACCGGGATGCCCGGGAACTTCAGGGACAGATACTGGACGATCTTGGGGCAGACCACGTTTTCCGTGGCGTAGTGCCCCGCGTCCATGAGGGTGATCCCCAGGGCCCTGGCCTCCAGGAACTGGTCGTACTTCACATCGGCGGTGACGAAGGTGTCGCACCCGGCGGCTGCTGCGTCGGCCAGCATGGAGCCGCAGGAGCCTCCCCCCACGGCCACCCGCCGCACCGGCTTCCCGCCGTCGGCAAAGCGCACCCCGGCGGCGTGGAGCTTCTCCTTCACCAAGGCGGCGTACTCCCCGGCGGACATGCCGCTGTTGGCGGAGACGTTCCCCACCCGGCCGATGCCGTAGGGCTGGCCGCTGCGGTCCACGCCGTCCTGGTGGAGCTGCTCCAGATCGGTGAGCTCCAGGGCCTGGGCCAGGCACACGTTCACTCCCCCCTGGGCGGCGTCCAGGTTGGTGTGGGCGCAGATGGCAGCAATGCCCCGCTCCGCCAGGGCCAGCAGGGTCCGGCCGGTGGGGGTCTCGTCGGTGAGGCGCTTCACCGGGTGGAAGATCACCGGGTGGTGGGCCACGATCAGGTCGGCTCCCCACTCCGCCGCCTCGTCCGCCACCGGCTCTGTGATGTCCAGGGAGACCAGGATTTTCCGGACCTCCCGCTCCCCCCGGCCCACCAGGAAACCGGCGTTGTCAAAGTCCATCTGGGTCTCAAAGGGGGCCCACTGGTCCATCTGTGTAAAAATGTCTCTTACCGTTGCCATCCGTCCCACTCCTTTTTCATGTCCTGCAGGCCGTCCCGCACCTGCTCCAGCTCCTGCTTCCGGGCCTCTCCCCTGCCCTCCCGGGCCAGGGACAGTCCGGCGATGGCCCGGTCCAGCTTGCGGATGAGGCCCTCCAGATAGGGGCCCCGCAGCGGGTCCCGGCTCTGCCGTCCCGCCCACACCTCCGCCGGGGTGAGGGGGGGCATCTCCCCCGCCCGGACGGACATCACCACATAGATGGCGTCCTCCTCCCGGGCCAGGCGCTCCTCCTCAATCTGATAGCCGTTTTGGAACAGCCACTCCCGCAGGTCGGGCAGGGAGCTCATGGGCTGGAGCACCAGGGGCACGTTCCGCTCCCGCACCCAGGGGGCGGCCGCTAAAATCTGGGCGATGGTCTCGCCCCCCATGCCGGCGATGACAACGGCGTCGGTCTCCTCCGGGCGGATGCCCTTCAGGCCGTCGCACAGGCGGAAGCCCATCCTGTCCCGGCAGCCGTAC
Source organism: uncultured bacterium (assembly GCA_949295195.1). GTDB lineage: Bacteria > Bacillota > Clostridia > Oscillospirales > Oscillospiraceae > Lawsonibacter. The sequence continues at coordinate 2,252 of CASFKT010000076.1, forward strand.
TCCGCCGCCGTCTCCCTGGCCCGGAGCAGGGGCCCGTGGCGCAGGTCGGCGGCGATGGCGTATGGAATTTTTCCCTCCAGCAGCAGGGCGGCGGGCAGATAGGCGTGGTCGGTGCCGATGTCCGCCAGCCGGGCCCCGGCGGGCACCAGGTCCGCCGCCGTGCGCAGGCGGGGGGTCAATTCAAGATTATGTTTCATGGTCTGTTCACCGTCTTTCCAGGCGGAAGATAGAAAACCGGGGCGGATCGCTCCGCCCCGGCCCAGGCTGTCGAAAAAGTCCAGGGGCTTTCCCGACAGCCTGAAAAAATGTCGTTACTTTCCCGCCGCCCAGCGGCGGAAAAGTCCTCGCTGCGCTCGCTGAACGCCTTGCCGTGCAAGGCATTCAGGGCATTCGATCCCACTCGAGGCGGGCTGCCGCCCCCTCGAGCTCCCCCGCCAAAACTCGGGCAGATTCGTCTTAACAGAGGGTTTTCTGCAAACTGGGCCGGGGCGGATTCCTCCGCCCCGGCCCGTTTCCGGTCTTACTCGCCGGCGGCGATCATCTCGTTGACCTTGGCCAGCAGGTCGTCCACTTCCACGCCGTGGACCATGCAGGCCTGCTCCACCGTCTCACCCCGGGAGGCGGGGCAGCCCAGGCAGTGCATGCCGATGTTCATGAACAGGGGCGCGGTCTGGGGGGCGATGGTCAGAATATCACCAATGATGGTGTCCTTTGTAATGGTCATGGGAATCTCCTCCATTCATCTTGGGTTACGAGAGTAGTATAGCCGAACCTTCCTGCTTTTTCAATGGGAAATTGTAAAAAATATTATTTCCCACCGTATTTCCGCCGCACATGCCGCCGCCCCAGGAAGAAAATCAGCAGGCCCGCGATCACCGCAGCCATGGGGGCCAGCCCCAGCATCAACAAAAAGCCGAACATAACTCTCACGCCCCCAATAGCGGCGATGGAGGAAATTCCAGGGAGCAGCTGTATCAGCTGATAGAGCCCAACAGCCATGAGGATCAGTCCCAGCCAATACCAGTGGGTGGCAAGCCAGTCGGGCTGTCTGGGGGGCCGCTCCGGAGAGGGCGCCTCGCTCACCCCGTTTTCTGAGACATTGCCCAGCAGCTCGTCAACGGACACCCCCAGTGCCCGGGCCAGGGGGACCAATTTGTCCGTGTCAGGCAGGGCGGCATTCAGCTCCCACTTACTCACCGCCTGGCGGGACACCCCCACCAGCTCGGCCAGCTGCTCCTGGGAGAGCCGGCGCTTTGTCCGCAGGCGCTGAATGGTTTCTCCGATGGTCATGGTCCGCTTCACTCCTTTCTGACGTTCATGGTACCAGATTGGCGGTTGCGCGGCCACCAGCCCGGGCTGGAATCTGCGCAACCGGCGGTTGCGCCCTTCCTTTTTCCAATCGTGCCGCGAAGGCAGACAAAAAGGGCGCCCGCTTGGGGCGCCCTTTGGATCAACTGGCAATCAGCCCTGCTGCTCGCGCATCTTGGCGAAGCACTCGCTGCAGTAGACGGGACGGTCGGACTTGGGCTCGAAAGGCACCCGAGCCTCGCCGCCGCAGGCAGCGCACACAGCGGTGAAATACTCACGGGGGCCGCGGGCGGCATTCTTGCGGGCGTCACGGCAGGCCTTGCAGCGCTGGGGCTCGTTCTGGAAGCCGCGCTCGGCGTAGAACTCCTGCTCACCGGCGGTAAAGGTGAACTCGTTACCGCACTCTTTGCATACCAGGATCTTGTCTTCGTACATTTGGTTTCCCTCTCTTTGACTCGTTACCCAGAGGCGTTGCGCATGGGTGGTGTAATATTGCGATCAGCTCTCGCTGGATCCGCTGGAAGAAAAGTTCCGGGCCACCTTCCGGCGGATTCGCTGGACCGCGTTGTCCACCGCCTTGGGGGACCGGCCCACCCGCCGGGCGATCTCTCCGCAGGAGAGGCCGCTTAAATAGGGGGACAGGATGCTTGCTTCGAACTCAGATAACTGGCCCTTCAGAGCGTCCAGACGCTCTCTCAGTTCCTCCCTGCCAATGATGACATCTTCCGGGCTCTCTTCGCTGGAAAACAGGTACGCATTGGTTCCGTCAAAAAGAGGGGGTTCGAATGAGACGCTGTGATTTAAAGGGGAATGTTTGCTGCCCTGGGCGGCGCGCACCGCGCTGTACAGCCGGCTGCGGATGCAGATCTCTGCAAAGGTGCGGAAGGATGCGTCCCTCCCGCCCTCAAAGCTGCGGATGGCGGTGAGCAGTCCCAGCATGCCCTCCTGGAACAGGTCCTCGCTGTCCCCTCCCGCCAGAAACAGCGGGCGGGCGCAGGCGCGCACCAGGCGGCCGTAGCGGCGGACCAGCTCCTCCTCAGCGGCGGCGTTCCCCGCCCCTGCCAGAAGGCATATTTCCTCGTCCGGTAAGGACTGGAAATCCGGTATTGGCTCATTTTTATTCCGGTTGCTATCCATCATAAACAAAATGACTGGTTTTGTCAAGGGGTATCCGGAAATATTTTGTTCATATTTCCATATACTTTCCCGATTTTTCCAGTTTTATTCCTTTGCGAGACTGGGAATCATCTGGGCCAGCCGCTGGGCGGTCTGGTGGGCGGTGTCCTCGGTCTTGGCCTCCACCATCACCCGCATGAGGGCCTCGGTGCCCGAGGGGCGCACCAGGATGCGGCCGCTTCCGGCGAGCTGCTCCTCCTCCGCCTTCACCGCGTCCCACAGCGCCTGACTGGCCATGACGGCCTTTTTCACATCGTTGTCGGCCACGGGCACATTGATGAGCACCTGGGGGTACCGGGCGCAGGCCCCAAAGAGCTCGGAGGCCTTTTTGCCGCTCTCCTTCAGCAGGGAGAGCACCTGCAGAGCGGTGAGCTGGCCGTCGCCGGTGGTGGCGTAGTCGGTGAAGATCATGTGCCCCGACTGCTCGCCGCCCAGGACGTAGCCCTGCTCCAGCATCCGCTCCAGCACGTTCCGGTCGCCCACGTCGGTGATCTCCAGCTTCAGTCCGTGCTCCTTGGCAAAGACGTGGAGGCCCAGGTTGGACATGACGGTGGCCACCACGGTGTCTCTGGGCAGCGCCCCTCTCCCCTTCCGGTCCAGGCCGCAGGCGGCCATGATCTGGTCGCCGTCAATGAGCACGCCGTTCTCGTCCACCGCCAGACAGCGGTCCGCGTCCCCGTCGAAGGCGATGCCGATGTCGTAGCCCCCCGCCTTCACCATGGCGGCCAGGCTGTCGATGTGGGTGGAGCCGCACTTGTCGTTGATATTCACCCCGTCCGGGTCGGCGTTGATCACGTCGGTCTGGAGCTTGGGGAAGCGGTCGAACAGCCGGGCGGCGGTGGTGTAGGAGGCCCCGTTGGCGCAGTCCACCAGGATGCGCAGGCCGGCCAGGTCGCTGGTGATGGTGGACTCCAGGTGGTCGATGTAGTCCAGGACGGCCTTCTCGGCCACATAGCTCACCTTGCCGATGTCTCCGCCGGTCTTCCGGCCCACGTCGTTGTGGCCGAAGAGGACCACGTCCTCAATCTTCTCCTCCAGCTCGTCGGAGAGCTTGTAGCCCTGGCCGTTGAAGATTTTAATGCCGTTGTGCTCAAAGGGGTTGTGGCTGGCGGAGATGACGATGCCGGCGTCCGCCTTCTCGTCCACCGTCACCCAGGCCACGCCGGGGGTAGGCAGAGTGCCCAGGTCCAGCACGTCCGCTCCCGCCGTGCACAGTCCCGCGATCAGGGACCCCTTCAGCAGGTCGCCGGAGATGCGGGTGTCCTTGCCGATGGTCACCAGGGGCTTTTCTCCCGGCTTCTTGCCCTTGGCTAGGACCTGGGCCGCGGCCAGGCCCACCTTGTAGGCCAGGTCCGCGTCCAGTCCGGCGTTGACTACGCCGCGAATGCCGTCGGTTCCAAATAATTTACCCATGGAAATACACCTCATTACTTGTTTGATTTTTCTTTGATTTCAAATAACCGTTTTTCGGTGGTTTGCTCAGTGTATGAAATAACGCCGCGGGGGATTCCGCCGTCTGCGGACGGCGGGTTACTTTGCCCCCGGCGGCAAAGTAACCAAAACGCCGCCGGGGACGCGGCCGATGGACTACTGCTCCGCTGTGCTCCGCCTAAGTCCATAGGACCGCTTTCCCCGGACCCCGTTTACGGGGGCTCTCTCCTGATAGATGCTGCAATATTTCCGGCGCGCAAAATCTGAGTGACTTGCCGCAATTCAATCCGGGCCCACTGGGGCCCTGCGTATGTAAAAATTTCAGGTTTTGCCATTCAACCACCGCGCCTGAGTTTGCCGAGCCAACGGCCCCGGTTCGTTGCCGGCTGCGCTGCGAATGCCGGCGGTTTTAAACCGCTTCCCGCTCTGTCATGATCTCTTTCTTCCAGAATCATCAAAGTTCCGTTTCAGGGCCCGCTCCACCGGGAAGATGCTGCCGATCAGGACAAGCGTCTGAACGGTCACCACCACAATGCTGGCCACGCTGACGGTCTCAATGCCGCGCCCGAAGGTCAGCACGGCCGCCAGCAGAGCGGGGAGAAAAGACAGCTTTCCCAGGCGCACCCACAGCCGTCCGCAGGTCTCGTGGGCAAAGTTCCAGGTCTCCTGATTTTTCATGGACCGGGCGGTGCGGTAGCCGTAGAGGGCGTTGATCGTTTTGGGGGGATGCTTGAGAAACCGCGTCCCGATTCCCACCATGATGGCCGGGATCAGCAGGTCCATGGCGGTGAGAAACAGCCAAAAAGCCATACTGCTTTCCCTCCCTGCTTTAGAAGCTCAGCTGGTCCAGGCCGCCGGGGGTCTCCCCTCCGGGCACGGGCAGGCCCAGGTGCTGATAGGCCTTGGGGGTGACGCACCGGCCCCGTGGGGTGCGGGTGAGGAAGCCCAGCTGCATGAGGTAGGGCTCGTACACGTCCTCCAGGGTGACCGCCTCCTCGTTGATGGTGGCGGCCAGGGTCTCCAGGCCCACCGGCCCGCCCCGGTAGTTCTCGATGATGCTCCGGAGCATCCGGTGGTCGATGGCGTCCAGCCCCAGGTGGTCGATCTCCAGAGCGGTGAGGGCCTCGTCGGCCACCTTCTTGGTGATGACGCCCCCGGCCTTCACCTGGGCGAAATCCCGCACCCGCCGGAGCATCCGGTTGGCGATGCGCGGCGTGCCCCGGGAGCGCTTGGCGATCTCCATGGCCCCGTCGGGCTCGATGGGCACCTCCAGAATGCCGGCGGACCGTGTGACGATGAGGGAGAGCTCCTCCGGGGTGTAAAGCTCCAGCCTTAACGTCACCCCGAACCGGTCCCGGAGGGGGGCGGACAGCTGTCCCGCCCGGGTGGTGGCCCCGATGAGGGTGAACTTGGGCAGATCCAGGCGGATGGAGTTGGCGGACGGCCCCTTGCCGATGATGATGTCGATGGCGTAGTCCTCCATAGCCGGGTACAGGACCTCCTCCACCGACCGGTTCAGGCGGTGGATCTCGTCCACAAAGAGGATGTCGTTCTCGTTCAGGTTGGTGAGCAGGGCGGCCAGGTCCCCCGCCTTCTCGATGGCCGGTCCGGAGGTGATGCGGATGTTCACCCCCATCTCGTTGGCGATGATGCCGCTGAGGGTGGTCTTGCCCAGTCCCGGAGGGCCGTGGAGGAGCACGTGGTCCAGAGGCTCATGGCGCATTTTAGCCGCCTGGATGAACACCTCCAGGTTGCCCTTGGCCTTCTCCTGGCCGATGTACTCCCGCAGGGTCTTGGGCCGGAGGGAGTACTCCCCCTCGTCCTCCCGGGTGAGGGAGGTGGTCACCAGGGGCTCGTCCAGCGCCTCCGGCTCAAAGTCTGTGTTGGAAAAATCTAGGTCAATAAAAGGCGGAGAAGCTCACAGCCGCTCCAGAGTCTCCCGGATGGAATCCAGGAAGGCCTCCTCCCCCCAGGTGTTCACTTTAAAGAACATGGCCTGACTGCCCCCGGCGGTGATGGCGGACAGCATCAGCTCGTCCCCCACTCCGAACAGGGTCACGCTCAGGCTCACCCGGTTGCCGCCGCTCCAGCTGTACCGCTCGTACACCCGGACGGCGCAGCGGGCATCCCCGCAGTACATGTCGCTGCTGTCCTCCAGAGAGGCGGAGGAGCTGCCCTCCATCACCGCCCGGTCGATCAGGACCAAGACCTGGGTAAAATCACCGCGAAAATGCTTTTCATATTTGGCCATTGGGTCTCAACTCCTTCTACCCCTTTTTCAGGACCTTCATTCCCTCAAACATGGCTGCGCCGTCGGAAAAAATCTCCAAAAATTTGTCCTCGCCCCAGTTAAAGACGACCCCCAGGCCGTTTCCCCGCCCGGCGGCGGAGATGGCGGAGGCAAAGGTATCCCCGCCGTCATTGACCAGCGCGACTGTCAGGCTCAGATAGTTGTCCCCCATCACACTGTACCGCTCATATACCCGGACGGCGACCCGGGTGCGGCCGGAGGCGTAATCGCTGCCCCCCGTGTATTCCCCGTGGTTTTTGGTGAGATGGGTGTGGAAATACTGCAAAATATCGTCAAATGAATAGGCACTGGGAAACATACATTCAAATTTGGCCATATCGCTCCCCTCCTACCGATTTTGGAACCGGTGTCCGGTGTTGGCGTAAATCAGCCCTCCCGCGATGACCAGGAGGTAGGCGGCGATCCCCGCCCCGTACAGCCACCCCAGTCCCAGCGCGGTCCCCAGGGCTACGGGGACCCAGCAGGCCGCCAGGGCAAACATGAGCCTCCCCATGAACCGGCACAGGGCATTCTTATCGTACCGGGCCTTTTTCTCCTTGGACATGGTGTTGTACCCGGCGATGAGAAAGGCCCCCTTCCCCTTGGAGAACAGGACGCCCAGCCCGACAAACAGAGCTGTCACCGCCAGTTCCGCAAGCAGCAGTCCCATGCTACCTCCCTCCCCGTGCTCTTTCACACTCATTCTGCATTCTGCATTCCTGCATTCTGCATTGTCCCTTACCCTTTCATCATCTTCTTCAGCGCCTCTTTGATGATCTGCTCCAGGGTCAGGCTGTCCAGGTCGACGCCTTTCAGGGCCAGGTTGATCTCTCCCTGGGAGTAGCCCAGCACCGCCAGGGCGGCGGAGGCCTCGGACAGCTTGTTCTCCGGGATGACGGTGATGCCGGAGCCGCCGTAGCTCTCCCCCTGGATGGAGGCGGTCTGGCCCTTGGCCAGCTTGTCCTTCAGCTCCAGGATGATGCGCTGGGCGATTTTTTTGCCAATGCCCTGGGCCACGGTGAGGGCCTTCTCATCCCCGGTGATGATGCTGAGGGCCAAGTTGGCCGGGGTGCTGGCGGACAAAATGGACAGCGCCGCCTTGGGGCCCACCCCGGACACGGAGGTGAGCTGCTGGAACAGGTTCAGCTCCTCCTGGGTGGCGAAGCCGAACAGGTCCACCCCGTCCTG
>CASFKT010000077.1 GCA_949295195.1 uncultured bacterium
GACTGTGTACGTGAACGGTGAGGAGGTCTTCAACGGCGAGGAGAACAACACTTGGAACCCCTGGAACCGTGAGAACTCCATCCCCGAGAACAACGAGGGCGACACCTATCAGTACACCGGCGACGGCGCTCAGACCGAGATCTATGTGGATGACGCCGACCAGACCGTGACTGTGGTTGAGATCAACTACTACCTGGGCCAGGTGTCCAACGTGGACGAGGAGGACGGCACCATCTCCATCCGCGAGGTCTCCGATCTGTCCGACGACGACGCCGATCTGGATGACCGTGACTTTGCCACCACCGCCTTTGAGGAAGACGACTACGTGGTCTTCACTATTGACCAGAACGAGGACGAGGACTTCTACATTTGCGAGATGATGGCCCCCGAGACCGTCACCGGCACCGTCACCCGCGTGAACAACGACGCGGACGACAGCGACGCTTACCTGTATCTGGACCGTGAGACCAAGTACGACTACTCCGACGCCGGCCACATGGTCTATGACCTGAACGACGCCAACGTGCCCGCTCACCCCGAGCTGGACGAGGAGTACACCCTGTACCTGGATCCCAACGGCTATGTGCTGGCTTACTCCGGCGACACCCAGGTTGGCTTCCTGTATGTCCAAGACTCCGACGAGGAGCTGGCTGACTGGGAGGCCCGCGTGGTCCTGGCCGATGGCACCGACGACGTGGTCATGGTGGATGACGACCTGAAGGATGAGAATCAGGCCGCTATTGCCAAGGATAACGTCTATGATGGCTACGATGACGACGACATTGATTGGCTCTCCTTCGAGAGTGATGCAGCCTTCGAGGCTTATAAGGCTATGTTCGACGAGGACGAAATCGACGGCTACGATTGGCCCGACGTGGACGAGCTGGAGAACTGGAGCGAGATTCGTTCCAAGATCAGTGAGATCGACTACCAGATCTGGGAGTACACCACCAACGACGACGGTGACCTGTACACCCTGACCGGCCGCACCACCAAGTATGCCACCGGTGTTGAGATCAACAACGGCAAGGCCTACATCGACAACCCCAGCAAGCCCTCTGACGACATTCTGATCGACAACAGCACCATCTTCGTGGACGTGGACGCCAATGTGGCTTACACCGGCTATGACGAGGTGCCCGACATCTCCAACGCCAATATCGCTTACGTCCTGGAGGACAATAGCCTTTACGGCGTGGCCGAGATCGTCTATATCATCTCCGGCGACATCTATGACGCCGACGCCATGTACTTCGTGATCACCAGCACCGACCGCGATACTGAGAAGTATGACGGCGACAACTACTGGGAGTTCGAGGACATGTATGTGGACGGCCGCCGCACCAGCGGTCTGTATGTGGCTTACGACGCTCTGAATAACAACAACGACATGCCCGAGGTCGGCGAGGTCTACAAGGTTCTGAAGAGCATCGACGGCACCTACATCACCGAAATCGAGCACGTGGACTCCTGGAGTGTTGTGAATAGCGTCTCCAACAGCGCCCTGTGGGTCGAGGACCAGCATCAGAACGAGGATAAGTACGTCACCAATGGCGACACTATCTACGTGATGATCGAGGAGCAGTACGACGAGGATATTGATTGGGATTGGTTCGACTTCGAGTGGAGCCGCGACCGGAACTTCACTGTCGACGAGGTTACTTATCGCCAGGTCCAGGCCGAAGTTACCACCGATGACGGCTACATCACCCTGGCTCAGGTTGTGAAGGCCGACGACGGTGTGGCCGAGCTGGTCTATATCTGGAGATTCATCCCCCTGACCGTGCGGGTGGACGACAACAATGACGGCAAGGCTGAGTACACCGAGTACGCCAGAACTTGGTGGGAGTTCGATGAGATGACCGACACCATTGTTGTCGGCTATGAGGCTCCCGAGAACTATGCCATTACTGCCGCTACGCTTGCCGATAATTCTAGCGTTCTGGACGACGGTAAGATCGTGCTGAACATCAACGACTTCCGGAACGTAGTCGTTGAGAGAAACGCTGATCGCGAGTTCGAGCGCTTCGTTCTGAATGTTGATGTCACCTTGACCCCCATCGGCCACGGTGTGACTCTGGCTCCGGGCACTCTGGCCACTATCGTGAATCCCGAGAATCCCCAGGTTGACGTGGACAACGACATCACCGTCACCATCGAGGCTAACACTGGCTACTACATCACCAAAGTGACTGGTGATGAGAACAGCACTGGTAACTTCGCTTGGGAGCCTGTTAACGATGAGAAGACCATCGTTAACGTGACTGTGCCCGCGGGCACCACCTCTGTCGTGCTGAAGGTTGACACCGCGAAGCGCACCTACGCTCTGACCGGCATTGAGCACGAAGTGATTGCCGGTGAGGCTCCCGCTACCGTCAAGATTGACGATGAGGTGAACTTCACCCTGCAGGCCGGTAACGCTGGCATCGCTTCCAATGGCTACAACGTGTACTTCAACGGTGTCAAGGTCGGCACCTTTGAGGGCGGCGCTGAAACTGTTCCTGTGAAGACAGAACTGATCCAGGTTGTTGGCAACCCTGATATCTTTGGCGTTGTAAAGACCGCTAACGGCGGTCATGTGTATGACGTCAATGGTGATGAAATCTCCTCTTACACCGGTGGCGAAGTTGCCCTGTATAAGATTGTAGCTGCGGAAATTCCGGCCGTTAAGGCTACCGCTGAGATTAACTACACTATCACCGCTGAGATGCTGGAAGGCGCCGATGCGGTCAAAGTGACTGTCAGCAACAAGTAATTTCTGATTGATTTCAATCTGAATTACACAAAGAGGACCCTGGGGCATTTGCCCTGGGGTCCTCCTTTTCCTGTTTAAGCGTTCTCCAAGGCTGCTACCCGCTCTTCTAGGGCATCCAATGCATTGTTGGTCTGGCCCAATATAGTTGCGACAGCCATAAGCGTGTCATATTCGCACATTCTGTCTTCAATATCTGCCAGCGCCGCCTCGATTTTGGCGTTGTCGGCGTTGAAGTCGGTGCGGAGCACCGGGTCGGTAGGTTCCCATTGGCAGAGATCAAAGTTTTCGGTGTAATTTGTGGACATAACAGAAAATTCCTCCTCATTTGAATTGGCCTGATGTGTGGGTGAAAAGGCTTCCCCCTTCCAGGGGGAAGCTGTCAGCCGTGAGGCTGACTGATGAGGGTGGGGGGAGGAGACGCGGAGCGTCTCAGGGTTTCAAGACCGCCCCCTCATCCGTCTGGCCTGCGGCCAGCCACCTTCCCCCCTGTGGGGGGAAGGCTTGGGGCCCGTTCAAATAGGGAGGAATTTGGGCCTTTGTAGGACGATTACATACAAATAGTGGGAATTTCGTCCCACTGCGCCCATTTTCATCGGAGCCCAAAATTTTTCTGAAAATTTTTTCTTGGAATGCAATAAAACCCTCTGTCCCCGCATTACATAGTTGAACGCACAAAATCACTGCCATAAAACGACAGGAGGAATTGCATATGAAAAAGAATTGGAAAACCTGGATTGCCGGCGGCGCGGCCCTCACTCTGCTTGTGGGCGTTTTGTCCCTCCCCACCCTGGCGGCCTCCGGTTCCCGGACCGCCCAGCTGGATTACGCCAACATGAAGGTCACCCTGAACGGACAGGCGGTGGACCTGCGGGACGCCTATGGCAACGAGGTGGAGCCCTTCACCATCAACGGCACCACTTACCTGCCTGTGGCCTCCATCGGCAAGGCCCTGGGTCTGAACGTATCCTGGGACGACAGCACCAAGACGGTCATTCTCACCACCGCCTCCGGGGGACAGTCCACTGGAACGAACAGCGGCGCGACCAATACCAACGCCAACACCGGCTCCTATATCGGTGAGGCCAAGGCCAAAGAGATCGCCCTGAATCACGCCGGCGTCTCCGCCTCCCAGGCCACCTTCGTGCGCAGCCAGTTTGAGTATGACGACGGCCGGGCTGTGTACGACGTGGATTTCTGGAGCGGGAATAAGGAGTACGACTACGAGATTGACGCCCAGTCCGGAGCCATTGTCAGCTATGACTTTGACATTGAAGGCTACACCCCCAGCTCCTCCGGCAGCACCCAGTCCAGCGCTGACATCGGCGCGGAGAAGGCCAAGACCATCGCCCTGAACCATGCGGGAGTCTCCGCCTCCAACGCGGTCTTCCTCCATGCCAAGCTGGACTACGACGACGGCCGCCGGACCTATGAAGTGGAGTTTTACAGCGGCAGCAAGGAGTATGACTACGAGATCGACGCCGCCACCGGAGAGATTTTGAGCTATGACTTTGACGCGGAGCGCTACACGCCTTCCACCTCCTCCGGCAGCTCCGGGACCTATATCAGCGAGGCGCAGGCCAAGCAGATCGTGGAACAGCGGGCTGGCACCACCGGCACCTACCGGGAGTTCAAGCTGGAGCGGGACGACGGCCGCACGGTCTACGAGGGCGAGCTGCGCAGCGGCCAGACCGAGTACGACTTCACCATCGACGCCACTACCGGCGCCATCCTGGAGTGGGAAGTGGACCGCTGAGGCCCCGGTTTCGATCCAATCGAACTCTAGTTTGAGCGTCACCATTGGGACACACGTATCATTCTGTCTCTCCATAACAACCGGCTCCTGATGCAGTTTCTTTTCCTGCATCAGGAGCCGCCTTTTCTTCTGATCAAATCCAGTTCAAACACAAAATCATTCAGGGCTCTTGTAAATCCGGATCACCACAGCTTCACATCCTTTACAAACGCCTCTGCACACAAGAAAAGGGACAGGCTTGGGACCTGTCCCTTAAAACGCAGAGGCGAAACGCAGTTTCGCATAAAATTTCTTTGCCTACTTTCTTTTTCAAAGAAAGTAGGTTACTCCAGGATGGCGCCGCGGTCGGCGGAGGACACCATTTTGGCGTAGCGGGCCAGGTAGCCGGTCTTGATCCTGGGCTCCGGGCAGACCCACTTGGCGCGGCGGGCGGAGAGCTCCTCGTCGGACACTTTCAGGGTGATGGAGTGGCTGGGGATGTCGATGGCGATCAGGTCGCCCTCCTCCACCAGACCGATGGGGCCGCCGGAGGCCGCCTCCGGGGACACGTGGCCGATGGATGCTCCCCGGGTAGCGCCGGAGAACCGGCCGTCGGTGATGAGGGCCACATCCTTGTCCAGCCCCATGCCCGCGATGGCGGAGGTGGGGTTGAGCATCTCCCGCATGCCGGGGCCGCCCTTGGGGCCCTCGTACCGGATGACTACCACGTCGCCGGCCACAATCTTGCCGGCATAGATGGCCTGAATGGCGTCGTCCTCGCAGTCGAACACCCGGGCGGGTCCCTCGTGGACCATCATCTCGGGGGCCACGGCGGACTGCTTCACCACACAGCCGTCGGGGGCCAGGTTGCCCTTGAGCACCGCGATGCCGCCGGTCTTGGAGTAGGGGTTGTCGATGGGGCGGATGATCTCAGGATTCCGGTTGACCACGCCCTCCAGATTCTCAGCCACCGTCTTTCCGGTGCAGGTCATCAGGCTGGTGTCCAGCAGGCCGGCCTCCGCCAGCTCGGCCATGACGGCGTACACGCCGCCGGCCCGCTCCAGGTCCTCCATGTAAGTATCTCCCGCCGGGGCCAGGTGGCACAGGTTGGGGGTTTTCAGGGAGATCTCATTGGCCATGTCGAAGGACAGCTCGATGCCGCACTCATGGGCGATGGCGGGCAGATGAAGCATGGTGTTGGTGGAACAGCCCAGGGCCATGTCCACCGTCTCCGCGTTGTGGAAGGCGGCCTCGGTCATGATGTCCCGGGGGCGGATGTTTTTCGCCACCAGGTCCATGATCTGCATGCCTGCGTGCTTGGCCAGACGGAGCCGGGCGGACCACACGGCGGGAATGGTGCCGTTGCCCCGCAACCCCATGCCGATGGCCTCGGTGAGGCAGTTCATGGAGTTGGCGGTGTACATGCCGGAGCAGGAGCCGCAGGTGGGGCAGGCGTTGTTCTCGTACTCCTCCAGGCCCGCCTCGTCCAGCTTGCCGGCGTAGTAGGAGCCCACCGCCTCGAACATGTGGCTCAGGCAGGTGCGGCGGCCGTCGTTCATGGTGCCCGCCATCATGGGCCCGCCGGAGACGAAGATGGTGGGGATGTTTACCCGGGCGGCAGCCATCAGCAGGCCGGGCACGTTCTTGTCGCAGTTGGGAATCATCACCAGGCCGTCAAACTGATGAGCCATAGCCATGGCCTCGGTGGAGTCGGCGATCAGGTCCCGGGTAACCAGGGAGTACTTCATGCCCACGTGGCCCATGGCGATGCCGTCGCACACGGCGATGGCGGGGAACTCCACCGGGGTGCCGCCGGCGGCCCGGACGCCGGCCTTGACGGCCTCGGCAATCTTGTCCAGGTTCATGTGGCCGGGGACGATCTCATTGTAGGAACAGACCACGCCGATGAGAGGGCGCTCCAGTTCCTCCTTGGTGTAGCCCAGGGCGTAGAGCAGAGAGCGGTTGGGGGCGGCGGGGGCCCCTTTTTTGATGACATCGCTGCGCATGGGAATTGACCTCCTCACAAAGTTTTCGTTTCTTTCTAAATTTGTTATCCGCGCCCCTCCGGGGCGGTAGGTGTGTATTTCAACAAGTTGTCTGATTTCTATTGAATTGTCTGACTATATAGTATAAGATAGAGATGAGAATGTCAAGGGGTGTGGGAGTTCTTTCCGGGGGGTTCCGCCGTCGGGGACGGCTCCGATGGACAGCGGGAGGGGCAAGCCCCTCCCCTACGACAAGAGTAGGACGGCTTCAGTCTTGCGTAGGGGAGCCCCTTGGGGCTCCCGCCAGGATACGCACCAGGAGTGTTGGCTCGACAAAGCCAGGCGCAGTTCTGAAAGCGCAGTAGTTAAAATTTTTGTATACCCAGGCCCCAGTGGGCCGGATTGAACTGCGGAAAGCCACTCAGATTTTGCGCGCCGGAAACATTGCAAAACCTGACAGGTACGCGTCCCCCGTAATGGGGTCCGGGGAAAGGCGACTATGCGCACGAAGTGCTCATTTGGAGCCGTCCCCGGTGGCGTTTTGCCTACTTTGCCGCCATGGACAAAGTAGGTCGCCGCCCGCAGGCGACGAAATCCCCCGCACATCTCATTCCCTAAGAACAATCCACAAAACCACGATCAAATGTGGAAAAAAGAAGGAGAATCCCCATGTCCAAACAAAACCTGTCCCAGCAGACGGCGGACCGTCTGTACACCACCATTGTGGTGGAGCAGCAACTCCAGCCCGGTGAGAAGCTGCCCAACGAACTGGAGCTGGCCCAGCAGCTGGGGGTGAGCCGGGCCACCCTCCGGGAGGCCATCCGCACCCTGGCGGACCGGGGGGTGCTGGAGGTGCGCCGGGGCCGGGGCACCTTTGTCTCCCCCCAGGTGGAGGAAATCGGCGACTTCGGCTTCTCCAGCCTGGAGCAGGTTCGGGGACAGCTGCGGGATCTGTTTGAGCTGCGCTCCATGTTCGAGCCCCGCTGCGCCGCCCTGGCCTGCCGCCGGGCCGCCCCGGAGGAGCTCTCCGACATTCTGGAAAAGGGGGCGGAGGTGGAGCGGTGCATCCGGACGGGCCGGGACCGCACCCAGGCGGACCAGGCCTTCCATACCGCCATCGTCCGGGCGGCCCACAACGAGTTTCTGCTCCGGCTGCTACCCATCATCCACCAGGCGGTCTCCACCGCCGTGGAGCGAGGGGAGCATCGGGAGCAGCTGGCGGAGGACACCCTCCGGGACCACGCCCTGCTGCTGGAGTTTCTGAAAAAGCGGGACGGCGAGGGGGCGGAGCACGCCATGGCCATCCACATGCGCCACAGCATGGACGTGATGGGGCTGGCGGACCCCGGCCTGTAACCACCGGGACGGGAAGTATCTCTTGCCTTTTGGGACAAAATCCGATACACTGGAGCAGCACTGTCATGGAAGCCGCATTGTCTGGAGGTGTCTGCCATCGAACCGTTTATTTGGATTGTCAATCTCATCGGGACCGTAGCCTTTGCCGCCTCGGGGGCCCTCACGGGCCTGAAAAAGGGGATGGACCTGTTTGGGGTGTGCATTCTGGGGCTGGTCACCGCCGTGGGCGGCGGGGTGATCCGGGACCTGATTTTGGGGCTGACGCCCCCCATGGCCTTTCAAGACCCCACCAGCGCCCTGGTGGCTCTGGCCGTTTCCGCCGTCTTTTTTCTGGGACGGGTGCGGCGGCTGCTTATGTACAAGCCCGCCCTGTTCAACCACCTGCTGTTTTGGATGGACGCCCTGGGCCTGGGGGTTTTCACGGTGGTGGGGGTCCAGATCGCCTATGAGGTGGTGGCGGAGCCCACCCTGTTCCTGCTGGTGTTTGTGGCGGTGGTCACCGGCGTGGGGGGCGGAGTCCTCCGGGACCAGCTGGCGGGGGATACCCCGTACATCTTCGTCAAGCATGTCTACGCCTCCGCCTCTCTGGCCGGGGCAATTCTGTGCGCCGGGCTGTGGTCCCGGCTGGGGAGCATGGCCGCCATGCTCCTGGGACTGACAGTGGTGGTGCTCATCCGGGGGCTGGCCGCCCACTTTCGGTGGAATCTGCCCCGGTCCAAGGTATAAAAGCATGAGGGAGGGAGCTTCCATGGATTGGTTTGTCAAGCACTGGGACGAGCTCACCCGAGATGAGCTCTATGACCTGCTGGCGGTGCGCACCGCCGTCTTTGTGGTGGAGCAGCGCTGTCCCTATCAGGAGGCGGACGGCCTGGACCGCCGGGCCTGGCACGTGTTTGCCCGGGACGGCAGAGGGACAATTCAGGCCTGCCTGCGGGTTCTGGAGCCAGCGAACGGAACCGCCCAGATCGGCCGGGTGCTCACGGTGGACCGGGAGACCGGCCTGGGCCGGGCGCTGATGGAGCGGGGCATCCGGGCCGCCTGGGAGAAAACCGGCGCCCGGCGCATCCGTCTGGAGGCCCAGTCCTACGCCCAGGGCTTTTATGAGAAGCTGGGCTTCCGCCGTACGGAGGCCCCGGAGTTTCTGGAGGACGGCATTCCCCACGTGGAGATGGTGCTGGAGCGGAAGCAATAAAAAGAGGCGGCCAAGGCCGCCTCTTCAGCTTGTCAAAAAAGCCCTCCTGCAAGGAGTTCCGTCGTCCGCAGACGACGGAATAAGATCTAATCTCGTCATTTTCGAGGACATGTGCCTCGGAAATGACACCTCTCACGAAATTTTGACCGACAATTTCGCAAGAAATCGAGGTTGAAATTTCGTGCAGCCCCATTCGAAAAAGTGGCTTTGCCACTTTTTCGACAGTCTGAAAAGAGGCGGCCAAGGCCGCCTCTTTTTCATATTCAGTTCATGGCATACAGCCGCTTGTAGGGGCTGGCGGTGTTGGGGGTGAGGGCGTAGAACCTGTGGGGCAGGATACGATCCATGGGCACCCCGAAGGTGGAGCAGTACCGCTCCAGATAGGGCATGATCTCCTCCAGGCCCGCCTGGTCCAGGTCATGGGGGACCACCTGGTCCGGCAGGTTCTCCGGGATATAGTCGGAGCGGACGACGATCTTTCCCCCGTGCATCCCTGTGCCGCAGAAGTAGTTGTAGGGGGCGCGGTCCTCGCAGCCCAGCCCCAGAACCAGAATCAGGCCCCCGGCCTGGTACTCCCCCAAGAAGCTGCCGGCCGCACCGCCTACAATGAGGACGGGGACCTTGGAGCCGTAGGACTTCATGTGGATGCCCGCCCGGTAGCCCACATCCCCCTCAATGAGAATGACGCCGCCCCGCATGGAGTAGCCGGTGGCGTCCCCGGCGCTGCCGTGGACCACGATGGTCCCCGCGTTCATGGTGTCGCCGGTGGCCTCCTGCACGTCGCCGAACACCTCGATGGAACCTCCATCCAGATAGGCCCCCATGGCGTTGCCCGGCACTCCGTGGATGGTCAGGGACCGGCCCGCGCCCAGAGCCGTTCCAATGAATCGCTGGCCCAGGCAGTGGTCGATGACCACCGGTCCCTCCGCCTGACGGATGGCCTGGTTCAGCTGGTAGTAGTCCAAATTCTGCGCGTTGATGTTCACAAAAATCCCCCCTTATTCTCCCGCGTGCTGGACACCCAGAATGCGCAGCTCCGCGTCGGTGAGACCCACGCCCCGGAGCATCATCCGGTTGCCCCGGAGGGTCTCGATGGAGTTGATGCCCATGCCGCCCATGATCTCCTTGATCTCATGGGTCCAGCCGGTGATCAGATTCACCAGCCGGTCCCGGGCCTCCTCCGGGTTCAGGCGGCGGGTGAGCTCCGGCCGCTGGGTGCAGATGCCCCAGCTGCAGTTGCCGGTGTGGCAGCTGTGGCACATGTGGCAGCCCATGGCAATGAGGGCGGCGGTGCCGATGGCCACCGCGTCGGCCCCCAGGGCGATGGCCTTGACGATGTCGGCGCTGTTGCGGATGGTGCCGCTGGCCACCAGGCCCACATGGTTGCGGATGCCCTCCTCCCGCAGGCGGCTGTCCACCGCCGCCAGACATTGTCCCGCGTCTGAGTGGGGGCGGCGCCGGTGCCCGCCCGGAGGCCGTCGATGACGATGATATCCGCGCCGGAGCGGGCGATGCCGCTGGCGATGGCGGCCACGTTATGGACGGCGGCGATCTTCACCAGGATGGGCTTTTCGTAGTTGGTGGCCTCCCTCAGGGAAAACACCAGCTGCCGCAGGTCCTCGATGGAGTAGATGTCGTGGTGGGGGGCGGGAGAGATGGCGTCGGTACCCTCGGGGATCATGCGGGTCTTGGAGATGTCCCCGATGTTCTTGGCTCCCGCCAGATGGCCGCCAATGCCCGGCTTGGCCCCCTGGCCGATCTTGATCTCCACCGCGGCGCCGGTCTCCAGGTACTGGCGGTGGACGCCGAAGCGGCCGGAGGCCACCTGGACGCCCGGTGGAGGCCGCCCTCGCCGGTGTTGTAGAAGATGCCCAGCTGGGTGGCCGCCTGGGCCAGGGCCTGGTGGCAGGGGTAGCTGATGGCCCCGTAGCTCATGGCGGCAAAGAGGATGGGAGTCTCCAGGGTCAGATGGGTCGGCAGGTTGTTCACCAGCTGTCCCCGCGCGTCCCGCTGGATCTCCACCGCGCTGCGTCCCAGATAGGTGCGGGTCTCCATGGGCTCCCGCAGGGGGTCAATGGAGGGGTTGGTCACCTGGGCGGCGTTGATCAGCAGCTTGTCCCAGTAGAGGGGGTAGTTCTTCACCGTCCCCATGCCGGACAGGAGGACCCCGCCGCTCTCCGCCTGGAGGTAGATCTCCCGGCGATTGTTGACGCTCCAGTTGCTGCTGGCGTTGATGGCCTGCCGGTTTTGGATGATTTTCAGCGCCTGGGTGGGGCAGGTGGCCACACAGCGGTAGCAGTTGACGCACCGCTTCTCGTCCGCCGTCAGCTTTTTGGTATCCTTGTAAAACTGGTGCACACCGTGGGCGCACTCCTGAATGCAGCGCCCGCAGGAGATGCACTTCTCCGTGTCCCGCAGCACCTCAAAGCGGGAGGCATAGGCCGTCATCAGCGACATAACACACCCTCCTTTACCGTAAAGATGGCGGCCTCGCCGCCCTTGGGGGCCCAGACCCGGTCCAGATCCGGCTGGACGGCCCGGATGGCGCTCTCCTCACTGGAGATGTACACCCGGCTGCCCGCCTCGCCCACCACCATGGAGCGCAGCTTCAGCCGGTCGTTCAGGGCCATCAGGCCGCCGTCAAAGCCCACCAGGATGGAGAAGGGGCCGGTGAGCAGCAGACTGGAGAAGGCCTGCCGCAGAAAGGTGAGCCGCTCCCTCCGCTGGGGGGACTGCTGGGCGATGGTGGTCCAGAAGGGGGCGGCCATCACATTGGAGGCCTCCTCCATGGTGAGCCCCTGCTGCCGCACCAGATAGTCGATGATGTAGGTGATGACCTCCGTATCGGTGAGAAGGGTGCAGCGGTAGCCGAACATCTCAATGAAGCGCCGGTTGGCGTCATAGGAGGAGATCTCCCCGTTGTGCACCACCGAGTAGTCCAGCAGGGCAAAGGGATGGGCGCCGCCCCACCAGCCGGGGGTGTTGGTGGGATAGCGGCCGTGGGCGGTCCAGGCGTACCCCTCGTACTCCTCCAGGCGGTAGAACTCCCCCACGTCCTCCGGGTAGCCCACCGCCTTAAAAACTCCCATGTTCTTCCCGCTGGAGAACACATGGGCCCCCTTCATCTGAGTGTTCACCCGGGTGACGCAGCGGCGGACATACTCCCGCTCGTCCAGCTGGCTCTGCTCCAGCTTGTTGGGCAGAGGCGCCATAAAATACCGCCAGATCAGGGGCGCGTCGGTCACTCTTGGATGGGGCCTGGTGGGGATTTTGGACAGGTTCACAATGTCAAAATGGCGCTCCAGAAACCGCTCGCACGTCTCTTTTGCATTGCTGTCCTCATAGAACAAGTGAAAGGCATAGAGCTCCTTGTACTGGGGATAGATCCCATATCCTGCGAAGCCGCCTCCCAGGCCGTTGGACCGGTCATGCATCACCGCAATGGCGCGGATCAGCTCTTCCCCGCAGATGGGTCCGCCCGCCCGGTCGATGGCGCCTACAATCGCGCAGCCGGAGGGAATCCGCACCTGGCCCTCTTTTTGCATAAACACGCACCTCCTCAATTTTCCAAACGCGTCTCTCGCACATTGTGCAACAAATTTTAGGACGACTTGCGCGACTTGTCAATTATGAAATTACAAAAAATCATGCACATCATTCTATTTCAGAATATACTACAAAAATTTTTCTGTCCAGCCAGGAGTTTTGTTAATTTTTTCGCAAATATAGCAGCGGGTTATTCTACGCCATGTGGGGCAGGAGAAGCGCCGCTCCGCCACTCCATTCTGATACTGCAAGATTGTTTCAAAATTCATTCGTTTTTAGCGAATTGAAGCGTCCTCACAAATGGAAAAAACGCGGAGAGCCGGAGCCATATTTTGGCCCCGTCTCTCCGCGTTTTACTTGTATGGGAGCGTTACCGCGCCACGATGACCCGGATACGGCCGCCCTGGTTCTCCGGCCGGTCGTACCAGCCGGTGAGGGACAGCCCCAGTTCCTGGACCCGGTCCAGGGTGGAGGGGAAGTACTGGTGATCCCGGTACTCGTAGACCACTACCTGCTCGGCCACCTGATAGGTGCGGTTGCCCGCCTGGAGGGTGTAGCCGCTGAGCCCAGTGGCCTTCACCTCGCTGAGGGAGTACATCCGATCCGGATTGGCCGGGTCGCCCACCACGCGGATTCCGCCTGGAGACACGGCAAAGCCGGTGGAGGAGGCGGGCAGGTTGTAGATGGTCCCGCCCAAATCGTACTCATAGGAGTAAGTGGCATAAAGCCCCTCGCCGAAGGACTCCATCCCGATGAGCACGCCGTACTGGCCTGCGTCTCCGGTGGCGTCGTCCAAAATCATCCGGTCAATCTCTCCGCTGCCGTTGAGGGAGTAGTAGGTCACCATATCCTGTTTCAGGGTGATCCCCGCCAGGCGGCTGGGGAAGAGCTTCACCGCACTGCTGCCGGTGACGTCCAGGATTTCAGCCCCCTGGGCAAAGTGCAGCGAGCCGATGCGGGTGCCGTCCTGGGACACCTGACCGCTGAGGGCGGGAGAGCTCAGCCGCCTCAGGGTGAGGGTGCCGTCCGAGGAGAAGCTGATCCCTACCGCGTCGCCAGCCTCCAGGTAGTTGGCCGTCCACTGGTACTGATAGGTGTTGCCGTCGGTGGCCAGGATGGTCACCATGTCCGCTTCATAAGTGCCGCCGTGGCCGTCGTCGTAGGAGCCCCGCTCTGTCTTTGCCACCACGCCCACGGTGCCGTTGGACACGGCGCCGGGGCCTGCCACCGCGGCCACGCCGCCGCTGCGGCCCAGCAGGAGGGATACGGTATCCCCCACGCCGTACTCGCCCAGGTCGGACAGGGCCAGGGCCGCCTGGGCGGTCTCGATCTCATAGGTGCGGCCCAGCACCTGCACCGAGGTGGGGTTGGTGGCGGAGGGCTCCAGGGCCTGAATGATGCCCGTCACCTTCTCCGAAGTCACCCAGAGGGTGTTCATGGACTGGTTCCAATAGATCAGGTCGTTGTCCTGAATGGCGCCCACCGAGGAGGAAACCCCGTTCCGGTTCACCGTCACCCCCGACAGGTCGAAGGGGATGGACGCCTGCCAGTCGCCGGAGGCCACCAGGGGGCCCTGCATCTCCCCGTTGATCAGGCCCACCAGGTCCAGCTCCCCGGCGGCGTTGAGGGAGTAGCCCAGCTGGGTCACATAGACGCTCCCCTCTTTGGTGCTTGCGGTCATCAGATTATAAAAGAGGTACATGGCGTCCTGCCGGGTGAGGTAGTCCACCGCCCGCTGGGCGGACACCCCCTGGTCCAGTCCCTTGCTCCGGTATAGGGCCAGCTGGGGGGTGGGGTAGGCCCCGGAGTAGTCCTCCGCTGTGTAGCCCAGCAGCCCCAGGGCGATGGTGGCTCCCTCCGCCAGGGTGATGGGATTGTCCGGGCGGAAGGTACCGTCGGAGTAGGCGGTCGCCAGCCCGGCGGCCACGGCGGCCTCCACATAGCCCGCCGCCCAGTGGGTGTAGGGCACGTCCGGGTAGGGGGAGGTGGAGGCCTCCCCCACCTGGTCCCCGTTGGGGGAGGCCTTCAGGGCCATAGTGATAAATTCCGCCCGGGTCACGTTCCGGGACAGCTCCAGACTGCCGCCGGAGTTTCCGTCCAGGATGCCCAGGGCGGTGACCACCTGGGACACCTCCCCGGGGGAGGGGATGGCCCCCGCCGCAAAGCCGGGCAGGGCCAGAGCGAGGGAGAGACAGCAGGCCAGCAGGCCGGTCAATATGCGTCTTTTCATCAATTTGCAGCTCCTTTTTATGTGGATGTAGGGGCGGCTATGAGCCGCCCGAACTAGTCCGTACTTCAGTGCGGGCGGATGGTATCCGCCCCTACAAAATGAAATGCGGCTGCCGCACAGGTGGGAAATCAATCATACCGCAGCGCGTCGATGGGGTTGAGTTTCGCCGCCTTATTGGCGGGCAGGTATCCGAACAGCACGCCGATGCCCACGGACACCCCGAAGCTGATGGCCAC
>CASFKT010000078.1 GCA_949295195.1 uncultured bacterium
GAACTACGCTCCCTCCCTCCAGGCCACCCTGGAGGGGGTGGAGGCCTTCTGCGCCGCCGCCGAGGGGGGCAGCTGGGACAGGGCGTTCGCCTGTCTGCCCATCCCCCTCCCGGCGGTGGGCCGGAAGCGGAAGCGGACCGTGGAGCTCAGCCCCATGGAGGAGGCCCGGGCCCTGGAGGCTGCCCAGCGGGTGAAGGACCTGCGGGACTCTGTGAAGGAGCGCTTTGGGAAGCTGTCCGACTGGTTCGACGGGGACAGCGGGGAACAGCTCGCCGCCCTGGGGGAGAGCCGCCCGGCGGTCCAGGGACTCATGGACCTGGTGGGGACCTTCCAGGGGGCTTATCAGACGGAGAAGGCCCGGCGGGGATTGCTGGACTTCTCCGATCTGGAGCACTTCGCCGTCCGCCTGCTCACCGACCCGGAGACGGGAGAGCCCACTCCGCTGGCCCGGACCTGGAGCGCCCGCTACGCCGAGGTGATGGTGGACGAGTACCAGGACACCAACCAGGTGCAGAACGCCATTTTTTCCGCCGTATCCGACGGGGGAAGAAAACTCTTTCAGGTGGGGGACGTGAAGCAGTCCATCTACCGCTTCCGGCTGGCCGACCCCACCATCTTTCTGGAGAAGTACCGCCGCTTCCCGGACGGGGACGAGGCGGCGGAGGGGGAGCCCCGGCGGCGGGTGCTCTCCCGGAACTTCCGCTCCCGGAAGCAGGTCCTGGAGGGGTGCAACGACCTGTTCCGGAATATTATGTCTACCGAGTTCGGCGAGCTGGACTACACCGGCGACCAGGCCCTGGTCCCCGAGGGCAAGTTCCCGGAGAGTGAAAACAAAGAGCTGGAGCTGGACCTGCTGGACCTGTCCTTCCTGGGGGACCAGGAGGAGGGGGAGCGGGAGGACAAGAACCGCCTGGAGGCCCGGTGGGCGGCCAGGCGCATCCGGGCGCTGCTGGATCAGCCCCTGATGGTGAAGGAGGGGGACGGGGATCGGCCCCTGCGCCCCTCCGACGTGATGATCCTTCTGCGCAGCCCCGGGGTGGTGATGCACCACTACCTGCGGGAGCTGTCCCAGGCGGGGGTCCCCTGGAGGGCGGACAGCGGCGGAGATTTCTTTGAGACCACCGAGGTGAACGTGGCCCTGGCTCTGCTGCAGATTGTGGACAACCCCCGCCAGGACGTGCCCCTCATCGCCGCCCTGCGCTCCCCGGTGTACGGCTTTGACGGGGACAAGCTGGCCCTTCTCCGGGCGGGGAGCAAAAGCGGGGACTTCTACTCCGCCGTGGTCCGTGCCGCCCAGGAGGGGGACGGGGAGTGCCGGGACTTTCTGGAGGAGCTGGAGGAGCTGCGCTTCGGGGCGGGGGACATGACCTGCCGGCAGCTCATCTGGCACATCTATGAAAAGACCAACCTGCTGGGCCTGTTCGGGACCATGCCCGGAGGACAGGAGCGGCAGGACAACCTGCTCTCCCTGTATGCCTTGGCCGGGGAGCTGGAGGACAGCGGCTGCCGCTCCCTGTTCCAGTTCCTCCTGCGCCTGGAGCGCATCCGCGCGGCGGGGGGGAAGTTCTCTGCCGCCACCTCCGCTCGGGAGGGGGAGGGGGTGTCCATCCTGTCCATCCACCGCTCCAAGGGGCTGGAGTGCCCGGTGGTGCTGGTGTGCGGCCTGTCCCGCCGCTTCAACCGGGACGACCTCATGCGCCCGGTGCTGTTCCACGCCCAGCTGGGGGTGGGCCCCAAGGGGCTGGATCGGGAGCGGATGGTGGAGTACCCCACTCTGGCCCGGCGGGCGGTGGCCCGGCAGCTGGAGCGGGAGATGATGGCCGAGGAGCTGCGCCTGCTGTACGTGGCCATGACCCGGGCCCAGGAAAAGCTGATTTTGTCCATCGCCCTCACCGAGGGGCTCAAGGCCCTGGAGCGGCTGGCGGGGGAGGCGGACGCCCCGGTGGCCCCGGCGGCCCTGGAACGGCAGCAGAGCGTGGGGGCCTGGATTCTCCTCCACGCCCTCACCCGGCCGGAGGCGGAGGGGCTGCGGGCCATGTGCGGCGCCCCGGAGCGCACTGCGGAGCATCTGGGCCCCCCCTGGGACATCCGCTGGGTGGAGGGGGCGGGGCTCCAGGCGGTCTCCGAGCCCGAGGGGCGCTTTGCCGATCTGCCCGCGGCGGAGCAGGACGAGGGGGACGGGGATCTGATGGAGGCCCTCACCTGGCGCTACCCCTATGGGGCGGCGACTGAAATGCCCTCCAAGCTCACCGCCACCCAGCTGAAGGGGCGGGTGCTGGACCAGGAGGCGGCGGAGGAGACGCCTAAGCCTCGGGAGCGCCGCCCTGAGCCCATCCAACGGCCGGACTTCATTGCCCGGGAAAAGGGGCTCACCCCCACAGAGCGGGGGACCGCCCTCCACCTGGCCATGCAGTATCTGCCCCTGGAGGGGGACCACAGCCCGGAGGGAATCCGGCAGGAGCTGGACCGCCTGGCGGCAGGAGGCTTCCTCACTCACCTCCAGCGGGAGGCGGTGGACCCCAAGATTCCGGCGGCCTTCTTCGCCTCCGATTTGGGAAAGCGGCTGCTGGCCTCTCCCGAGATCCATCGGGAGTTTAAGTTCTCTCTCCTGGTCCCCGCCTCGGACTACGGCACCGGGCTGGAGGGGGAGGAGGTGCTCCTCCAGGGCGTCATCGACTGCTGGTTTGCGGAGGGGGACGGGCTCACCGTCCTGGACTTCAAGAGCGACCGAATCCGCTCCGGCGGCGAGGGGGTCCGGGCGGAGGAGTACCGCCCCCAGCTGGATGCCTACAGCCGGGCTCTGGAGCGGGTTACCGGGCGGAAGGTTTTCAGGCGGGTGCTGTGGTTTTTTGCCACGGGACAGCCGTGGGACCTGTGATGAAACAAGACGAATGGGGCCGGTGGAACTGACCGCCGGCCCCGCCTCTGTGGGGGAACTTTTCGGTCTGTTTGAGGCATGAAAATTTTTGTCAAAAAATTTTGAAAAAACTATTGACATTTCTGCCGGCCTTGCGTATAATAGCACCTGTCCTCGCGAGAGGGCAGAACAAAGGACCAAAAAATAGCGGGATTGTGTAAGGGTAGCACGACAGACTCTGACTCTGTTTGTGAGGGTTCGAATCCTTCTCCCGCTGCCAAAACAAAAGTCAACTGCGAAAGCAGTTGCCTTTTGTTTTGGGTTCCGGCCGCCAGAGGCGGCCTACACCCTTCGGCATTAGAATGCTCAGGGCGGCGCAGCCGCCCTTCCGCCGAGATTTTGCCTGCGGCAAAACACTCGAACGCCGCAAAAGCGGCGCGGCCCAGAAGGGCCGTTGGACAAGATTTAAGATAGCTGATTCAAAATTTTAAATATCTAGATTGTAGTGACTTGCCAAAACGAAAGGACATCCGGAAGGATGTCCTTTCGTTTTGGATTCCGCCTTGCATCTCCGCGCTAAGTGCCGCCGCTTTGCGGCGGTTGCGCTCCCAAACACGCCTGCGGGCGCGGTTCGCCGAGGTTTTGCATGGGGCAAAACGCTCCAACGCCGCAGAGACGGCGCGGAAGGGACCAGTTGGCAATGTCCTAAAATAGTTGATTAAAGCTTTGAAAATATTTATGCTTCAAGGATTTATTAAACGGCCCCCCTGGAACCTTTCAGGTTTCAGGGGGGCTGTGTTGTAAAACAAACGATGTACTGATCTGTTCCTCTTACAGACCGACAAGCTCTGGATCGCCTTGTCTGGCAAAAAATTCCTTGTCGTTGGACACATTTCCAATTTTCAAACAAGGCCTAGAGATATTCCTGTGATTGAGGGGGATCCCCTGTCAGGAATCGCCGTCAGCCTCGTTCTCCGATTCCAGCTGGGCGCGGATGTAGGGGGCGAAGATGCGCTCCAGGAAAAAGGACTGGAACAGGGCGGTGAGGCCGGGAAACAGGACCAGGGCGATGAAGGGGATGCGCAGGAGCAGTTCCAGGGCCAGGTAGAGCTCCAGGGCCATGGCCAGGGTGGAGGGCAGGTGAACAATGGCCAGCCGGGCGCAGTTGGACAGCAGTCCCCCCACGCCGAAGGTGAACCGGGAGAGTACCGGAAAGAGGTAGCAGGCCACCCCCAGGGGGAGCAGAAGGAGGAAGGTGTAGCACAGATAAAAGACCGACTCGGCGGTCCCAGTTGCGGCCATCTGATAGGCCAGGCCGTGGAGAAAGAGCAGGGCCGCGCCCACCGCCAGCACCACCAGCGTGGTCAGAACCCCCACCTTCAGGTTGTCCCGGAAGGTGCGGAAAAACAGGGTCCAGCTGTCCCGGCGGTTTCCACGGATGCACTGCACCACCGTGTGGTAGAGGGCGGCGCTGGCAGGCCCCAGGGTAACCACAGGCAGAGAGCAGGCCAGCCAGAACACGCTGAGGATCATCA
Organism: uncultured bacterium; assembly: GCA_949295195.1. Classification (GTDB taxonomy): domain Bacteria; phylum Bacillota; class Clostridia; order Oscillospirales; family Oscillospiraceae; genus Lawsonibacter. The sequence goes on from CASFKT010000078.1 coordinate 4,393, forward strand.
GGTCTACCAGCTTTCCGGTGACGCGCCAGATGCTGTTTTCCGGGTTGAAGATGGCCATGGCGGGGCCTCCTTTCGGCGGCGGGCCCGGCGATTCCTCGCCGGGCCCGCGCAGCTTGTCAAAAAAACTCTGTTAGGATGAATCCGCCCAAGTTATGGCGGTGGAGCTCGAGGGGCGGCAGCCCGCCTCGAGTGGGATCGAATGCCCCGAATGCCTTGCACGGCAAGGCGTTCGGTGAGCGCAGCGAGGACTTTTCCGCCGCTGTGCGGCGGAAAAGTAACGGCATTGGGTCTTGCTTGCTCAGAGTTGGGATGCGGTGTGAGACGGAACGATCAGTTCAGCTCAGGCAGAGAGGCGGCGGCCACGCTCTGGCCCACCCGGCGGGCCTTCTCGTCGGGCAGGGTGGGGTTGATCTTGCCGGCCACCTCGGGGTACTCGTCGGCCAGGACCTGCTTGCACACGTCCAGGATGATATCGCCGCCCCGGCCGGACATGACCCGGCCCAGGAGCAGCACGTGCTTGAAGCCGTAGAAGTGGTGGTACAGGGCCAGGGAGTGGCCCAGATACACGCCGATGGAGCGGTAGATGGCCTCGGCGGGAGAGCCGGGGACCTCCATGAGCTTCTGGACCTCCTTGAGCTTCTCGGCGGGGGAGAGGTCTGCGGACAGGTTGATGCCGGCGGCGGGGGCCAGCTTGATGACGGAGTCCTGGGAGAAGTACTTCACACCGCAGCCGATGTCCCCGGACCACTCGTCCTCCATGGCGCTGGGGGACACGTCCACCGGGGCGAAGGCCAGCTCGTTGAGCCAGCCGGTGATGTTGCCGTTCTGGTCCACATAGCCCACCGCCTCGCTGGTGCCCATGGCGATGCCCAGGATGTTGTTCTCTTCCAGACTCATGGCGCCGGCCAGGGCGGACACGTCGCCGTCGTTGGCCACCACATAGGGCACATCCCCGAAGGTGTCCTTGATGGCCCGGATGTAGATGTCCTTCACCTTGGCGTCAAACAGGTCCTTGGGGACCTTCAGGAACAGGGAGGCCACCATGGTGCGGTTCTCAATGTAGATGCCGGCGGAGGACACGCCCACCGCGTCCACCCGGGGCATGTGGGCCGCAGCGGACTTCAGGGCGGAGACGATCCCCTCATAGTGGTAGTCCGGGTCGGCGGTGGTCTTGGGGAACCACACTACCTCCTCGGAGAAGACGGGCTCTCCGTCGATGACGGCGGACACCTTCCGGTCGGAGCCGCCCGCGTCAAAGCCGATGCGGCAGCCGCCCAGGTGGCGGCCCACCGCCTGGGGATTGCTCTTCTCGGCGGGTACGGCGTCGCAGTACACCACCTCGAAGGGCTTCTCGTACACGTTGGACATGAAATCAGCGTCAAAGGCTCGCTTGCCGCCCACGCAGTAGGTGGCCTTCATGGCCTCGTAGACGGCCTTGCTGCCGCTGAGGTAGACCTTGAAGCCGCCCTTCATCCACAGGAGCATTTTGATGAGCCGGTCCACATAGTAGACGTCGGCCTCAGCCATCTCCGGGGTGCCGTGGATAAAGGTCTTATAGACGGCCACCTCGCCGCCGGCCCGCTCCACCGCCACGTCCAGGGGCTGCTTGGCGTCCTTCAGAAAGGCCGCGTTGAACTTGCCCAGGGGAAGAAAGCCGGGGTCCAGCTCCGGCACATGTTTCACCGAGACTTCAATTCCAAGGTGCTTCATTGTATGAACCCTCCCGTTTTTGTAGGAAATACACAGGGTATCTTCCTCTATAGACTATCAGCTTTTTTTGATCTGTCAAGCATATTTTCATAAAATTGAAAATTATTTTCTGCCTATCTATTGACGGAGGGAAACCGGACGGGTATGATGGAGGCAGCGGGGGGAGTATTTTCCCCCAGATTTGGAAAGGTGGAATGAATATGGACCTGTCTGTCCGGCTGCAGAGCCATCAGAAGTGGATCAAGGAGGAACTGGAGCGGAGCATCCGCTTCTGGCTGAAGAATGGAATGGACCCGGTGCACGGCGGCGTATACACCTGCCTGGACCGGGAGGGAAAGGTGTTCTCCACCGATAAGAGCGTGTGGATGCAGGGCCGGTGCGCCTGGACCTTCGCCTACCTGTGCCATGTGTACGGGGTGAAGGAGGAGTGGCTGGAGGCCAGCAAGAGCTGCCTGGACTTTATGGAGAAGTACTGCATCAACCGCCAGGCGGGCGACCGCATGTACTTCACCGTCACCGGCGACGGCAAGCCCCTGCGCCAGCGCCGCTACTGCTTCTCCGAGGGCTTCTACGCCATCGCCAACGCGGAGTACTACGGCGTGACCGGGGAGAGGGAGTGCCTGGAGCGGGCCCGTCGGGCCTATGACCTGATCTGGAACCTGAACCAGGGCCTGATCGACGACCCCACCGGCATGGGTCCCAAGACCATTCCGGAGACCCGGTCCGGCCGGGCTCTGGCCAACCCCATGATCTATCTGAACATCACCTCCGTGCTGCGCCGGGTGGACCCGGAGCAGGAGGCCCTCTACAATGAGCGGGCCCAGAAGTGCGTGGATGAGATCTTCCAGTACCACTACAAGCCCGAGCTGGGCTGCACCCTGGAGAGCGTGGACCTGGACGGCACCCCCCGCCTGGATGTGACCGAAGGCCGGGTGGTCAACCCCGGCCACGACATCGAGTGCTCCTGGTTCCTCATGGAGGACGCCAACCGGAAGGGGGACAAGAAGCAGCACGAGATCGCCATGAAGATCTTTGACCAGGCCATCAACGCCGGCTGGGACTATGAGTACGGCGGCCTGCTCTACTTTATCGACTGCCTGGGCCGTCCCCCCGAGGCCTATGAGCACGACATGAAGCTGTGGTGGCCCCACGACGAAACCATGATTGCCAGCCTGATGATCTTCCGGGACACCGGGGATGAGAAGTACCTCACCTGGTTTGAGCGGACCATGGACTACTGCAAGGAGCACTTCTCCGAC
>CASFKT010000079.1 GCA_949295195.1 uncultured bacterium
GGCTGCCGGGGATGGAGGGCAGGCCGGGGTAGTTCTCCACCAGGGGGGAGAAGTTGATCTGTCCGCCGGGGGCGTTCCCCTCCAGCACCACCACCGACTTGCCCGCCCGGGCGGCGTACAGGGCGGCGGTGAGCCCCGCCGGGCCGCCCCCCGCCACAAGAATATCCGTCATGCTTGCAGCACCTCGCTTCCGGCGCCCGCCCGGGCGCCTTTTTTCCTATTGTAATCCATCCGCCCAAAAGGCGCAAGCCTGGAAGGACGGGACGGAGCGGGAAAACCAGTTTTCTTGACAGAGTGCCAAGTTTCATTATTTTTTTGACAAGTGTACTTGACAGAATGGGCCCGGCGTGATAGGATAAGTTCACAGCAGAGGATGATCCCGCCTCCGCCCCAAGGCGCCGGGGCCGGGAGGGGGCCCAAGCTGGAAAGGAGCTTATATGGATAAGAATGAAATCTTGGAGAAGAGCCGGAAGGAAAATCAGCTCCGTGACGAGGGGGTCCTGCACGCCCAGGAGAAGGGGCGGAAGTGGGGCGTAGTTGGATTTTTAAGCCTGCTTATAGCGGTGCAGATCTACCAGTTGGTACTGGGACTGGACATCAATCTGCCCCAGGCCTTTTTCATGGGCTATGTCTCCTGTGAGGCCCTGGGCGAGTATGGATTCCGGCGGAAAAAGAGCTATCTGGGTTTGGGAATTGTGGCGGCCCTGGCCTGTGTGCTCAATTTGGCGGTCTATGTCAAACACACGCTGCCGTAAGGAGGGAAGCGGAATGGAAAAACAGGAAATTCTGGAGAAGAGCCGGAAGGAAAATCAGCTCTGTGACGAGGGGGTCCTCCGCGCTCAGGAGAAGGGCCGCCAGTGGGGCGTGGTTGGCTTTTTGGCCCTGTGCGCGGCGGTACAGGTCTATCACCTGGCGCTGGGGCTGGACAACAGCCTGCCGCTGACATTCTTTTTGGGGTATGTGGCCTGTGAGGCCCTGGGCCGGTACCAGGCCAGGCGGGAGAAGCACCTGCTGGTCGTCGGGTGCCTGGGGGCGGTGGGCTCCCTGCTCTCCCTGGCAAGCTATGTGATGGACACCCTGCCCGCGCTGCAGGGGTAAGGAGGGAAATGGCATGGAAAAACAGGATATTCTGGAAAAGAGCCGTCAGGAGAAAGAGGACGAGGGTGTCACCTACGCGGAAAACGAAGGCCGCCGGTATGGAGAGATCAGCTTTTGCCTGCTGATTATCGCGGTGTTGGTCTATGACTTCGCGAAGGGGCTGGACAACTATCTGCCCATGTCCCTGCTGTGGGCCTATCTGGCCGCCCAGGCTCTGGGTAAGTACCAGGCGCGGCGGGAGCGCAAGTACCTCTGGGTGGTTGTGTGCGGAGCCATCGCCTCCCTGTGCTTCCTGCTCTGCTATGTGCTGCGGACCTGGTGAGAGGGGGCGAGGGTTTGGATGAACAGCTGGTTTTAAAAAACCGTTTGAAGGTGGCCCGGGCGGAGAAGGGCCTGTCCCAAGGGGACCTGGCTCAGCTGGTGGGAGTGTCCAGGCAGACCATCAGCTCCATTGAGACGGGGCAGTTCAACCCCACCGCCAAGCTGGCCCTGATCTTGTGCATCGCCCTGGACAAGAAATTTGAGGACCTGTTTTACTTCTGAATGTACCAAAAAATCCCCTCTCTGCCGCCCGGCGGCAGAGAGGGGATTGGTGTATTATTAGATGTGCTGGTGGACCTTGGAGAGCTCCTGGGCGATGTTCAGAATGTGGTCGCCGATGCGCTCAAAGTCGGTGAGGAGCTCGGAGTAGAGGATGCCGCCCTCGGCGGAGCACTCCCCGCTCTGCATCCGGGCCAGGTGGCCTCGGCGGTAGTCCCGGGTCATGTCGTCGATGCGCTGCTCCAGGGCCGACACCTGGGTGAGCCACTCCACGCTCCCCGCCTGGTCGGACAGAAGCTGCTGGATGCCCTTCAGGCAGATGTCCTGCATGGAGACGATCTCCTGCTGGGCGGCCTGGGAGAAAGCAATGTCCCGCCGGTTGAGCATGCGGGTGTAGCCGGCCAGGTTGTCCGCGTGGTCGCCGATGCGCTCGATGTTGCCGGAGATGGTGAGGAAGCTGCTCACCACGGCGGAGGCCTGCTGGTTGGTCTCATAGGCGATCACGTGAGAGATGTGGAGGGAGATCTCCCGGTTCAAAAAGTCGATATACTCCTCGGTCTCCTCCACCTGGGAGAGCTCGTCCTCGTTCCGGTCCAGCACCGAGCGGAAGCTGGCCTCCACGTTCTCCTGGGCCATGAGCATCATCCGGTGGAGCTCATGCTGGAGCTGGTCCACCTGGATGGCGGACACGCCCAGGCCGCTCTCCTTGCTGCCGGTCTGGATGGGGGTGAGGTACTCCAGGTGCATGCGCTCGTCCTTGTCCTCGGGGCGGTCGGGCAGGATCTTCACGGCTGCCTTGGCCAGGTAGTTGCCCAGGGGCAGGAGGAGCAGGGTGGTGATGATGTTGAAGCTGGTGTGGGTAATGGCGATCTGGCCGGCGGGGGTGGCGGGCAGCACGCCGCTCAGGAAGCTGCCGAAGGACCCGGGCAGCACCAGGGAGCCGTCAATCACGCTGGCGATGGGGAAGATGATGAACAGGGCGGTGAAGATGACGGTGCCGATGATGTTGAACATCAGGTGGATGATGGTGGTGCGCTTGGCGTTGCGGGTGGTGCCGATGGAGGCCAGCACCGCGGTGATGCAGGTGCCGATGTTCTGCCCGAACAGGACGAACACCGAGTTGGAGTAGGCGATGACGCCGCTGTTGGCCAGGGCCTGCAGGATGCCCACCGAGGCGGACGAGGACTGGATGATGGCGGTGAAGATCATGCCCGCCAGGATGCCCAGCACCGGGTTGGAGAAGTTGGACATGATGCCCACAAAGGCCTCCGACTCCCGCAGGGGGGCCATGGCGCCGCTCATCATGTCCATGCCGATGAACAGCACGCCCAGGCCGGCGAAGATCTGGCCCACGTGCTGAAGCTGGGGCTTTTTCACAAAGACGGCCAGCACCACGCCCACAAAGGCGATAAGGGGGGCCAGCTCCCCCACGTCCAGGGCGATGAGCAGGCCGGTGACGGTGGTGCCGATGTTGGCGCCCATGATGATCCAAACCGCCTGGTTCAGGGTCATCATGCCCGCGTTGACGAAGCCCACCACCATGACAGTGGTGGCGGACGAGGACTGGATGACGGCGGTGATGGCCGCCCCCACCAGTACCCCTAAAAACCGGTTGGCGGTGAGCCGCTCCAGAATCTGCTTCATCCGGCTGCCAGCCGCGGCCTCCAGGCCGGAGCTCATCATCTGCATGCCGTACAGAAACAGGGCCAGGCCCCCCAACAGGCTTAAAAAGTCTGTCATCTGCATAAGGTTGGAATCCTCCTCTTTCTCTCTCGTTCCGGGGAACTATCTATTGCTATTGTTTCGGGTTTGCGGTAAAAATATAAAAAGGCACAGCCCACGGGCCCGGCGTTCCGCCGGCTCCGCAGGTTATGCCAGTATTGTCCGATGAAGTTGTAACAGGCCGGTTCCCTCCGGCCCGGGTCCCGATGCTCCCATGGCATTGTTCCCTCTCTGCACACCGCATTTCTTTCTTAACACATTCTTTATTATAGGGGCAGGTCCCGGGCACCGTCAATGAATTTTACTTATATTTAACATAGTTCAAACAATTTTCCATGGTTCAAACAAAAATGCGCACCCGGACACGTCCGGGGGCGTGGATTTTACCGGAGCGGACGTCTCGGAAAGCCGGGACCCGCGGCCGGACCGGAGAAAGGGAGGAATGATCCATGATCCAGCTGGTGGTCAGCGATATCGACGGAACTCTGCTGCAGGATGGGGCGAACGCCATCCCGCCGGCCATTTTTGAACAGATCGCCCGCCTGAAGGAGCGGGGCATCCGCTTCTGTCCCGCCAGCGGGCGGCAGTACACCAGCCTGCGGAAGCTGTTTGCCCCGGTGGCGGACCAGCTCTACTACCTGTGCGAAAACGGGGCGGTGGTCTATGGCCCGGGGGCCCCGGGGCCCATCCTCAGCCGCACAGAGATGGACTGGGACCTGTCCCTGGAGCTGTGCCGGGAGATTCTGGCCCATCCCCGGTGCGAGGTGCTCATCTCCGGGGCCAACACCAGCTACCTGTGCCCCAAGGAGGGGGATATCGTCTCCCTTATCCGGGACTTTGTGGGCAACAACGTGGCGCTCCTCCCCCGGCCGGAGGACATGCCCGAGCCCTTTGTAAAGGTGTCCGCCTACTGCCGGGACGGAGCCAGAGGGGTGGAGCCCGAGCTGGCCCCCCGCTGGAGCGGGCATTTCCACGCCGCCGTGGCGGGGGAGAAGTGGCTGGACTTCACCCTGGCGGACAAGGGGGTGGGGCTGAGGCGGCTGTGCGCCGTCCTGGGGGTCCCCCTGGAGCAGGTGATGGCCTTCGGGGACAACTACAACGACCTGCCCATGCTGGAGCTGGCGGGCCGCCCCTATCTGATGGAGAGCGCGGCGGAGGAGCTGCGGGCCCGGTTCCCCCTCCGCTGCCGCCGGGTGGAGGACGTGCTGGCCGGGCTGTGAGCGGCCCGGGCGAAGAAACGGCCCGCCCCGGCGCTCCCCAGTCCCATTGGGACCGGAAGGCGCCGGGGCGGGCAGATAAAAGGGGGAGAGAGAAAACCGAAAGTGGGATGGAATGGATCAAAGGGGAGGCTTACCAGAAGAACCCGCCGAAGGGCCAGTTGTTGTAGTAGGAGCCGCCGCTCTGGGAGTTGTTCTGCTGGTTTTGGCTGGACTGCTCCTGAATCTGGTTGGCCGCCTCGGTCTGCTCGTTCTGCTCGTCCAGGGTGACGGACAGCTGGACCTGCTCCTGGTTGCGGATCACCGTCAGGGTGACGGTGTCCCCCGCCTTGTAGTTGCTGGACAGGGCGGCGGTGAGGGCGCTGCTGGAGTCGATGGCGGTGTCGTCAATGGCGATAATGATGTCGTTCACCTGCAGGCCGGCCTCCTGGGCGCAGGAGCCGTCAGCCACATAGAGGACGGCGGCGCCGGCGGAGATGCCGTAGCGCTGGGCCTCAGAGGACACGTCCTGCACCTGGATGCCCAGATAGGGCTTGCCGGTGACATAGCCGTGCTCGATCAGGTCGTTGATGATCTCCTTCACGTCGTTGATGGGGAGGGCGAAGCCCAGGCCCTCGGCGGAGACGCCGGAGCTGGTCTGCGTATACTTGGCGGTCACGATGCCCACCACGTTGCCGTAGCTGTCAAACAGGGGGCCGCCGGAGTTGCCCGGGTTGATGTCGCAGTTGGTCTGCAGCACGTTCAGGGTGGTGGTCTCCGTCTTTCCGGTGGTCTGGTTGGTGCTGCTGGTGGTGATCAGCCGGTCCAGGGCGGATACCAGGCCGTCAGTGAGGGAGTAGGTCAGCTCGCCCAGGGGGTTGCCGATGGTGTACACCGTCTCGCCCACCACCAGCTGGTCGCTGTCGCCCAGGGTGACGGGCTGCAGGCCGGTGGCGTCGATCTTCAGCACCGCCACGTCATTGTCCTGCTCGCCGCCCACCAGGGTGGCGGTGTACTGGGTGCCGTCGGCAAAGGACACCTCAATGGACACAGACGAGTCGTCCACCGCATCCTCAATCACGTGGTAGTTGGTGACGATGTACCCGTCCTGGGTGAGCACAAAGCCGGAGCCGCTGGCCGCCGAGGTGGTGGTCTGTCCGAAGATGTTCACCGAGGTGGTGGACACCGTGATGCCCACGCAGGAGGCCAGGTTGGCCGCGTACAGCTGCTCCGGGGTCATGGGCTGGCCGCCGTTGCTGTTGGCCACCGTGTCCACATCCACCGTGGGCCGCTCGCCCTGGTAGACCACCGTGTCCGGCTTGGCGAACTGCTGATAGGCCGCCGCGCCGCCTGCGCCGGCGGCCCCGCCCACCACCACGCAGGCCAGCAGCAGGGCGATGGCCCGCTTGGTGAACCGGCCGGGACGCTTCCTGGGCGACTCGGGTCCGGGACCGGCCGGGCCCGGGACGGGAGCCGGGGAGGGGTCGGCGTAGTCGCCGAAGCCGCCGCGGTATCCGTCGTTCTCACTATTATAAAAATTGAATTCATTGTCTGCCATGATCAATCACTCCTCCGTGTGAAGCTGTGGGGGTTTTCCCGTTTGACAAGTCACAGTATACGGGAGAAATATGAAAAAAGCATGAAGAAACTTGGGGGCATTTTTTAATTTTTCTGCAAGAAATTGAAAACTGAGGGGAAAAGGTGAGATATTTCCCCGAAAATCGTGCATTTTTTAAAGTTTTCTGAAATGCTTCCGGCCCCGGCCGCAGAAAAACAGCCGCCCGCAGGCGGCTGTTTTCGGATCTGCTTCAACTGGCTCAGAAGCGGCTGTACAGGGCCCTCCTCACTGGTCGGCCACCGCCTTGCGCATCCACCGGCCGCTCTTGACCCGGGACAGGGAGACCGCCGCGCCGATGGCCCAGCCGGCGGGGATGGACCACCAGATGGCGTTGGCCCCCAGGGGGGTGAGGTAGGCCAGGGCGTAGGCGATGGCCACCCGGGAGAACAGGTTGGCCATGGAGCTGAAGGTGAAGGCCGCCATGTCGCCCGCCCCCCGGAGCATCCCGTTGGGGACGAACAGCAGGCCCATGAGGATGTAGAACACCGACACCGTGTGCATATAGGCCAGACCGTAGCCCAGCGCCCCCGAGGTGTCCCCCGGGTCCAGGAACAGCCCCAGCAGCTGGTTGCCGAACAGGAAGATCAGCACGGTGATGGTCAGGGAGAACACCACCACCATAAAGAGGGAGGCCTTCAGCCCCTCCTTCACCCGCTCGTACTTGCCGGCCCCGATGTTCTGGGCGGTGTAGCTGGACATGGCGTTGGAGAAGTTCATGTTGGGCAGCATGGCCAGCGTGTCGATTTTGGTGGCGGCGGTGTACCCGGCCACCAGTACCTTGCCGTAGGAGTTCACCAGCCCCTGCATCATCATCATGGACAGGGAGACCAGGGACTGCTGGAGCATGGAGGGCAGGCCGATCCGGGCGATGCGCTTCACCGCCAGCAGGTGGAACAGGGGGATTTTCTCCCCCTGCCGCCCCGGCTCGCAGGGCATGCGCCTCAGCCGCCGGATGAGCACCAGCAGGGAGCACACCGCGCACATCCCCTGGGCGATGAGGGTGGCCCAGGCCACGCCGGCCACACCCATGTGGAACTGGATCACAAAGACCAGGTCCAACGCAATGTTGGTCAGGCTGGAGATCATCAGAAAGAGCAGGGGGGTGCGGCTGTCCCCCTGGGCGTTGTAGATGCCGTTGAGGGTGTTGTAGAGAAACAGGAACACCGCCCCGCCGAAGTAGATCTGCCGGGAGTCGTCCATGATGTCCGGGTCGGTGCCCAGCAGCTGCAGCAGGGGGCCGGCCAGCAGGGTGCCCAGGGCCATAATGATGAGCCCCAGCACGCTCAGGGAGATAACGGCAGTGGAGATGGTGGATTTCATCTCATGGATGCGCCCCGCCCCGAAGAGCTGGGAGACCACCACGTTGCTGCCCATGGACAGCCCCGAGGCCACCGCCACCGACAAAAACACAATGGGGAAAGAGGAGCCCACGGCCGCCACCGCGTCCTCCCCCACGAACTTCCCCACCACCATGGTGTCCACCATGTTGTACAGCTGCTGGAACAAA
>CASFKT010000080.1 GCA_949295195.1 uncultured bacterium
CCGCCTGGGCCGCCGGGTCGTCCCGGTAGACGGTCATCTGGGCGTAGTCCCCCTTTGTCAGGCGGACCACCTTCCCGTCGTATAGATCAATGGCCGGAAACAGGATCATGCCTTCCCCTCCAATCTGCAAAAGGCCTTCAAAATTTTCAGGCCGGTCTCCCCGCTCTTCTCCGGGTGAAACTGGGTGCCGTACACGTTGCCGTTCTGGACCGCCGCCGTCAGCTCCGCGCCGTATTCAGTGGTGGCAGTGCATTGACCTTTACAGTCAAAGCCCGCGAAGGAGTGGACGAAGTACACGTGCTCCCCCTCCTCCAGGTCGGCAAAGATGGGACTTCTCGGCATGTCCTTTGGGAAGTGGAGGCCGTTCCACCCCATGTGGGGGACGGCCAGATTCTGGGGAATCACCGTGCGGATGTCCCGCACCTCCCCCTGAATGAGGCCCAGACCGGCGTGCTCCCCGTACTCGAAGGATTTTTCAAAGAGCAGCTGCATACCTAAACAGATGCCCAGAATGGGCTTGCCCTTGGCCGCCTGGTTGAGGACCACCTGAAACATCCCCGTGTCCCGCAGCTTCTGCACCGCGTCGCCGAAGGCCCCCACCCCAGGGAGGATGATGTGGTCGGCCTGATTCAGAATCTGCTCATCCCGGGTGACCACCGCCTCCTCCCCGATGGCCCCCAGGGAGCTCTTTAGGGAGAACAGGTTGCCCACCCCGTAGTCGATAATGGCGATCATGCCTCCCCCTCCTTCTCAAAGCGGATGTCCACCGCCCGGGCGTGGGCGGTGAGGCCCTCCTCCTTGGCAAAGCGGCTCACCTTCCGGTCCGGTAGTCCCGCTCCAGGGCCTCCCTGGTGTAGTAGCTGAACTGGGATTTTTTAATGAAGTCGTCCACCGACAGAGGGCTGTAGAACCGGGCGGTACCCATGGTGGGCAGGGTGTGGTTGGGCCCGGCGAAGTAGTCCCCCATGGGCTCCGGGTTATAGCGGCCCAGGAAGATGGAACCGGCGTTCTCGATCTTCCCCAGGTAGTCGAAGGGGTTGTCCACCGACAGCTCCAGGTGCTCCGGGGCGATGCGGTTGGCCACCGCAGCCGCCTCGGTGAGGGACCGGGCCACGATGATCTTGCCGTTGGCCTCGATGGAGGCCCGGGCGATCTCCTCCCGCTCCAACTTGGTAAGCTGGGCTTCAATTTCCCGGGAAACGGCCTGGGCCAGTTCTCGGGAGTCGGTGACCAGGACGGCGGAGGCCATCTTGTCGTGCTCCGCCTGACTGAGCAGGTCGGCGGCCACCCAGGCGGGGTTGGAATTTCCGTCGGCAATCACCAGCACCTCGGAGGGACCGGCGATCATGTCGATGTTCACCAGGCCGAACACCTGCCGCTTGGCCTCGGCCACATAGGCGTTGCCGGGGCCCACGATCTTGTCCACCTTGGGCACGCTCTGAGTGCCGTAGGCCAGAGCCGCAATGGCTTGCGCCCCGCCCATTTTGAAGATGCGGGTGACCCCGGCCAGCTTGGCCGCCGCCAGGATGGCGGGGCGGATCTTCCCGTCCCGGCCGGGCGGGGTGGCCATAATGATCTCCCCCACCCCGGCGATGTGGGCGGGGATGGCGTTCATCAGCACAGTGGAGGGGTAGGCGGCGGTGCCCCCAGGCACATAGATGCCCACCCGGGCCAGAGGGGTGATCTTCTGACCCAGGACCACCCCCTCCCGCTGGGTCATGAGAAATCCCTCCCGCTTCTGCTTGGCGTGGAAGGCGCGGATGTTTTCGGCGGCCTCCCGGAGGATCTGGGTGAATTCCCCGTCCACCTGGGCGGCCCCCTCCTCCAGCTCCTGGGGAGTCGCCTCCAGGGCGGAGAGCTCCACCCGGTCGAACTGCTTTTCATACTTCAGCAGGGCCGCGTCCCCCCGTTCCTTCACGGCGCGGAGGATGTCCGCCACCGGGGCGGACACGTCCACCGCCTCCTCCTGGCGGGCAAAAATTTCCTCCTCCGGCACCTGGTTGAGGTCGTATATCTTTATCATGGGGCACACCTCACAGATTTTTGGCCAGGGCGTCCCGCATGGCGAGGATCTCCTGGTACTTGAACTTATAGCTCACCTTGTTGCAGATAAACCGGGCGCTGATGTCCACGATGGTCTCCAGAGGGGCCAGGTGGTTCTCCCTTAATGTGTTGCCCGTCTCCACAATGTCCACGATCACGTCGGACAGGCCCAGGATGGGGGCCAGCTCGATGGAGCCGTTGAGCTTGATGATGTCGATGTCCCGGGAGCGGGACTCGTAGTAGTCCCCGGCGATGTGGGGGAACTTGGTGGCCACCCGCAGGGTCTTGTTGGGGTCGTCATAGAAGTCCTCGGGACCGGCCACGCACATGCGGCACTTGCCCATTTTCAGGTCCAGCAGCTCATACACATCGGGGCGGTACTCCAACAAAATATCCTTGCCCGCAATGCCCACGTCGGCGGCCCCCCGCTCCACATAGATGCTCACGTCGGAGGGCTTGACCCAGAAGTACCGCACCCCCTTCTCCGGGTTTTCAAAGGTCAGCTTCCGGTTTTTCTCCAGAATGGAGGGGCACTCATAGCCGGCGGCGGCCAGAGTCTCGTAGGCTTTTTCGCCCAATCTTCCCTTGGGCAGGGCTACCTGGATCATAGGGACACCTCCTCCGGCCTGAGGCCGTCGTAGTAGCGGACCTTTGTCCGGCACCGCACGGGGGCGCTGGGGCCCATCTCCCGCTCGCACCGGACCGTACAGCCCTTGGCGCGGATCTGCTCCGCGAAAGCGGCCAGCTTGGCCAGGTCCGCGTCCGGCCCGTAGGTGAGGAGCAGATCGGCGTCGTACTGCCGCTCCTGGGAGAAGTACTGCTCCAGGCGGCCCATGTACAGGGCAAAGCCGATGGCCCCCACCTGCTTGCCCATCTTCCGGGGCAGGTTGTCGTACCGCCCGCCGGACAGGGCCGGGAAGGGGATATTGGGCAAAAATCCCTGGAAAATGACCCCGTTGTAGTAGTCCATGCTGTTCACCAGGGAGAAGTCCAGGCGGATGCGGCCGTTGAGGCCGAAGGCCTCCAGCATGGAGGCGGTGACGGAGAGCTGCCTTAAAATCTCCCAGCTCTGGTTGTCCCGGGCCAGCCGCCCCGCCTGGGCGATACCCTCTTTCAGGGGGGCGTAGATGCTCATGAGCTCCTGGATGGCCCGGGCGTCCTGGGCAGATAAAATCCCCCGGTCGGCCATGGCCTGAATACCCGGGGCGTTCTTCTGAGCAATGAGAGCCAGGGCCTGCTCCTGGTCCCCCTGGGACAGGTTCATCCCACCCAGCAGACAGCGGATGAAGCTCACGTCGGACAGGTCCAGCACATAGTCCTCCGAAAGAAGGTTCAGGGACTTGGCCGCCAGGGCGATGACCTCCGCCTCGGCGTAGGGGTCGATCTGGCCCACCGACTCCACCCCCACCTGGAGGATCTCCTTGAACGTGCCCCCCATCTCACGGTAGACGTTCTCGTTGTAGTACACCTTCTCGCTGTCCCCGCTGTTGTTCTTGATGATGGACAGGGTAATGTCCGGCTTCAGGGCCTTCAGAGAGCCGTCCACGTCGGTGAAGGTGATGATGTGGCCTTTTTTCAAAAAGTCCTTGTTCTGGGCGTACAGGTCGTAGTCCTCAAACTTGGACATGCGGAATTTCCGGTAGCCGTAGCCCTCGTACAGTTGGTTGAGCTGTTCTTCTAACATAGGTACTCCTATACTATCGTGTTTCCACCCCCTGCGGGGGCGGAAACCGGTTTAACATTCGTTTGCAGCAGAATAACGCAAGCTCCCTCCGCCCCACAGCGGTTACCTTCCCACGGCAGGGGCAAGCCCCTGCCCTACGGTGGTGCGTCTTTCGCAGAAGCGGGTTTTGGCCGCGCCCACTGGAAAAGGTTCGGTTTCGGGAAAGCGGGCGCACGGTGTGCGCCCCTACGGGCCTCCCCGGGGAGCATTCTTACAGCATCCCTTTGGTAGAGGGAATTTCGTTTTTAAACTGCTCCTCGATGGAGACCGCCTCCCGGAGGACGCGGCCCAGGGCCTTGAAGGCCCCCTCCACGATGTGGTGGGAGTTGCGGCCGGCCAGCTTCCGGATATGGAGGGTGACCTTGGCGTTGACGGCGAAGGCCTCCATGAACTCGTACACCAGCTGGGTGTCGAAGGTGCCGATCTTCTCGGTGGGGATGTCCAGGTCCTCATAGTACCCGCCCCGGCCGGACAGGTCCACGGCACACAGGATCAGCGCCTCGTCCATGGGCAGGCACAGGGAGGCGTAGCGCTTCACGCCCCGCTTCTCCCCCAGGGCCTGGGCGAAGGCCTGCCCCAGGGCGATACCGATGTCCTCCACGGTGTGGTGGTCGTCCACGTACGTGTCGCCGCGGCACGTCAGCTCCAAGTCCATCCGCCCGTGGCGGGACAGGAGGGTGAGCATGTGGTCCAGAAAGCCCACGCCGCTCTCAATGGAGCTCTCCCCTCTCCCGTCCAGGTTCAGGGACAGCTGAATGTCCGTCTCGTTGGTTTTACGCGTAATCTGGGCTGTTCTCATACTTGCAGCAGCTCCCTTACTTTCTCCAGCAAAATGTCCATCTGCTCCCGGGTGCCGATGGTGATTCGATTATAGTCCCGGATGCGGTCCTTGTCAAAGTAGCGTACCAGCACCCCCCGCTCCTTCAGCCCCTGGTAGAGGGCGGCTCCGGCCAGCCCGGGCTTTTTGGCGAAGATGAAGTTGGTCTTGGAGGGGAGCACGGTGAAGCCCAGCTTCTCCAGTTCCCGGGTGGTGTAGTCCCGGGTCTCCATGATCTTTTTGCAGTTCTCGTCATAGTAATTCTGCTCCGCCAGGGCCGCCGTCCCCGCTTTCATGGTAAGACTGTTCACATTGAAGGGGTTGGTGGAGAACTTGATGGTCTCCAGGTCCTGGATGAGGGCGGCGTCCCCGATGGCGTAGCCCAGCCGGGCTCCGGCCATGGACCGGGACTTGGAGTAGGTCTGGACCACCAGCAGGTTGGGGTACTTCTTGGTGAGGGGCACGCAGCTCTCCCCGCCGAAGTCCACGTACGCCTCGTCCACCACCACCACGCTGTCCGGATTGGCCTTCACGATCCCTTCAACCTCATCCCGGCTCAGGGCCAGACTAGTGGGGGCGTTGGGATTGGCGATGACGACGGTCTGATTCCGCCCGTAGTAGTCCCTGGGGTCCAGGGAGAAGTCCTCCTTTAGGGGAATCACATCGGCCTGGATGTGGTACAGGTCGCAGAACACGGGGTAAAAGCTGTAGGTGAGGTCGGCGAAGGCCGCCCCCCGGCCGTCGGTGGCGTAGGCCAGGAAGGCGAAGTTCAACGCCTCGTCGGAGCCGTTGGACACGAACACATTCTCCGGCCCCACCCCATACTGATTGGCCAGGGCGGTCTTCAGCTCTCGGGCCGCCGCATCGCCATACAGACGCAGGTCGGCCGCCTCCTGGGCGTTGAGCGCCGCAGCTACGCCGGGGGAGGGCGGATAGGGGGACTCGTTGGCGTTGAGCTTCACATAGTTTTTATCTTTAGGCTGCTCCCCCGGGGTGTATGGGGCCAGCTGGCTGAGTTGACCACTAAAAAACTGGGACATGGTACGCCCTCCTCTTTTATATTCTATTTCATTAGTTCGCTAAAGTGATGATGTAATAATACGCCACTCTGATAGTCTTGTCAAGGGGGAATTTGTTTTTTAAGCTGTGCTTCCGTTTCGCCGTCCCTCTCTAAGGCTTCCCTCTTCCACCTCCCTCGGCTGTGTTGTTATTTCGCCGCCTAGGACAGTTTTCTTTTTTAACGACCCCGATCCTGGGCGGCGACCTACTTTGCCCGTGGCGGCAAAGTAGGCAAAACGCCCCCGGGGACGCGTCTGATGGACTACGGCTGCGCTTCGCTCCGCCTAGGTCCATAGGCCGCTTTCCCCGGACCCCATTACGGGGGTTACCACTTTAGGTGGGTGGTGACCTTCCGGCGCGCAAAATTTGAGTGGCTTTTCGCAATTCCTTCCGGGCCACCGGGCCCTGGGTTTGCAAAAATTGCCGCTGGTGCGGTCCCATTTGTGCGCCTGAGTTTGCCGAGCCAACGCTCCCGGTGTGTATGACGATGGGCGCATGATATGCGCCCCTGCTGGCTTCCGGCGGACTGCAGGGGCGGCTATCAGCCGCCTGAAAGCCTTCTCCCTTCTAGGGAGAAGGTGCCGAGCGTATGCGAGGCGGATGAGGGTGGGACCGGAATGGCAAAAGCCCTTCAGCGGGCCAGCCAGTGTCCGGCCCCTACGAAAGAACAGAAACGCTTTTACGTCCGCCGTAGGGGCGGGTGTCCTCACCCGCCCGCTCTGGAGGGGGCTCCTTTTGTAGGGCATGGCCTTCCGGATACGCCGTTCCGCCTACCCGCAAAACGGCGTAGGGGCGGCACACTGGGCCGCCCGCCGTACCCCACCGCACAGCTTGGGCCCCACCGCAACAAAGGCGCTTTCAAAAAGGGGAGTGCCAGGCCCTCGACCACTGCCCGGCCAGCGGGAGCGAAAGACGAGGGAAAAGCAGTCAACTGAGCCACCCGCGCCTTTGCGTTGGCAGACCAGGTCGCCTAATTGGCACCTCGTAAATGGGGTCCGGGGTGAGCGAATATGAGCGCGGAGCGCTCATCCTGAGCGAACCCCGGGGGCGTTTTGCTGAAACCCCCGTTTCTCCCGGCGAAGCCCAGCGTAGCGGGTTCGCCAGGAAGAGGAGGAGCAAGGGAGCGGGCGCAGTTTTCGCCGCTAGGCGGAAACGGAGCTTAGCGGACTTTGCGACGACGAGCCGCCATGGGCAAAGTAACTCGCCGCCCGGGACTGGGTCCTGTTAGAAAAAGGCCCTATCCCAGGCGGCGAAATCAGATACCCAAAAACAAAATTACCCCTTGGCGATCGCCTCGGCCACCCGGATGCCGTCTACCGCCGCACTGACGATACCGCCGGCGTATCCCGCCCCTTCGCCGCAGGGGTAGAGCCCCCGGAGGGCGGACTGGAGGGTCTCGTCCCGGAGGATGCGCACCGGCGAGGAGGAGCGGGTCTCCACTCCGGTGAGCACCCCGTCCGGACAGGCGAAGCCCCGGAGCTTCCGGTCCATCAGGGGCAGGGCCCCCCGCAGGGTATCGGCCACCGCCTGGGGCAGACACCGGTCCAGTTCCGTCCAGGTCACCCCGGGGCGGTAGGTGGGCTGAATGCTCCCCGGCCCCTGAGAGGGTTTTCTTAAGAGGAAATCCTCCACCCGCTGTGCGGGGGCAAAAAAGTTCCCGCCCCCCAGCTGATAGGCCGCGTGCTCCCACTGCTCCTGGAAGCGCACCCCGGCCAGGGGGTCGGAGCCGAAGGCCTTAAAATCCTCCGGGCCTACCCCCACCAGGAAGCCGCCGTTGATGTTCTTCCCGTCCCGGGCGCGGTAGCTCATGCCGTTGGTCACCACCTGTCCCGGAGCGGAGGCGGCGGCCACCACCTCTCCCCCGGGGCACACGCAGAAGGTGAAGGCGGACCGGCCGGTGGGCAGGTGGCAGGCCAGCTTGTAGTCTGAGGGGGGCAGCTGCTCCCAGGCGGGTCCGTACTGGGCCCGGGAGACGGCCCCCTGGTCCTGTTCAATGCGCACCCCGATGGCGAAGGGCTTCTGCTCCATAGGCACCCCCGCCCCGTGGAGTATGGCAAAGGTGTCCCGGGCGGAGTGTCCCGGGGCCAGCACCAGGGCGTCGCAGTTTAGGCGGTACGCCCCCTTGGGGCCCTCCACACGCACGCCGGTGAGCATCCCCTCCCCGGTCTCCAGGCCGGTGAGCCGATGGCCGAAGCGCACGTCACACTCCAGGGCGATGAGCTCCTGGCGGATGCGCTTCACCACCTGCCGCAGAATGTCGGTGCCGATGTGGGGCTTGTGGGACCACTTCACGTCCGCCGGGGCCCCCGCCCCCACCAGGGCGTCC
>CASFKT010000081.1 GCA_949295195.1 uncultured bacterium
CCCTCTCCCGCTAAAGTCCCCCTTGTCAAAAGGGGGGGCGCAAAGCGGCGGGGAGATTCCCTCTCCCAGAGATCATTCACGGCGCGTTCCTTTTTTTCTCTGTATGGGCGGCACACCGGGGCGCCTGGAAACGGCCCGATGGGGGCATCGGGCCCTACAGCAGATCGAATGCACCTTCGGATATGCCGTAGGGGCGCACAGTGTGCGCCCGCGGGCCGCCGAGGTCGTCGGCCCCTACGGCAAAACCGGAAGCTCCCCCTGAATTTCGTAGGGGCGGCACACCTGGGCCGCCCGCCATTCCCCCGCCGCCAGGGCGGCGAAACGCTTATCTCCCCGCCAGCGCCCCCAGCTTGATCCCCAGCACCAAACCCCGCCGGAAGGACAGCCGCTCCCTCTCCTCCCCTGCCTCCTCCTGATTGCACAGAAGGGTTTCCAACCACTTTCGCTCCTCCCTGGAGAGCCGCTGCTCCAACTCCGCTTGGGCCCGGCGCCGGTGGTCCAGGGCCATCTGATAGTCCTCTTTTTCCTCCGCCGCCAGGTAAGGAGACAGGTCCCCGTCATAATCAAAGGAGTAGAGCGTATCAAACAGCTGCAACATAATTATCCCTCCATAAGACATTTTTGTCCCTTTATGATACAATTATAATTGTCCAAATATGTCCTGTCAAGGAGAATCTTTCTATGCCTGAATTTAAAGACCGTCTAAAAGAGTGCCGCCAAGCCAAAGGCCTCCGGCAGCAGGACGCGGCGGAACAGTTGGGAATCATCTACCGCACCTACCGCCGCTATGAGACAGGCGAAACGGAACCCACAATTTCGGTAGCCGCCCAACTGGCCGACTTCTTTGGAGTCTCCCTGGACTTCCTGGCCGGGCGGAGCGACCAACCTACATAATTTTATAATTCGTATAAATCGCATAAAATAATACGATTTGTTTTACCGTTCTGGAGCGATCTGCGCCCCTCCTAACCCTATCGGAGGTCATTTTTCCCCCTGAAAACCGCTCCAGACGGGCGATGGTCTGGAAACCCTTGGGGCTCAAGGGATTCCGGAGAGAACAAAACCGGGAGGAATCCACCATGGCGGAAAAAAAGCGCCTGAGCGAGCTGTCTGTTTTAAATCTGCTCTTTTGCTTCATGGTCCTGTGGAGCCATTGCTCCGGCCACCCCATCACAGTGCTGGACCACAGCAGCTGGCAGTACGGACTGATGATCTGCCTTCAGCGCCTCACCTTTGTCTCGGTGTCCGGCTTTTTCTTCCTCAGCGGATTGAAGCTCACTCTGTCGTCCGCTCCGCTGCAGCTGGGCCGCTACTACAGGAAGCGTGTGATTTCCGTCTTTCTGCCCTACCTGCTGGCGGTGGCTGTCTACTATGTGTATTTCATGCGCCATGGCTACTTTGGGTTCTCCCTCCCCGACCTGATCGGGTACGCCATCCGGGGGGACCTGTCCGCCCCCTTCTACTTTGTGGTGGCTCTGGCCCAGTTCGTGCTGCTGGTCCCCCTGTTCCGGTGGCTGGCCCGGCGGTGGTCCCCGGTCCTTCTGATCCCCATCTCTCTGGGGATCACCCTGCTCAGCGCCCAGTACCTGAACGACATCCTCCACCTCCTCTCCCCTGCCCTGAACTTCGCCTACGGGGACCGGCTGTTCACCACCTTTCTGGTGTACTATCTGGCGGGGTGCTGCGCGGGCCGGAACTACGAGGCCTTTACCCAGCTGCTCCGGGACAACTTCTCCCTGCTGGCTGTGCTGGCGGCGTTCCTTGCCGCCGCCGATGTATTCTGCAGCTGGCAGCACTTTGTAAACGGACAGTCCGTCCCCTTCCTGGAGACGCTCCACACCCTGTACCAGCTCACCGCCATTCCCGCTCTGTACGCGCTGGCGCTGCGGTTTCCCATCCGCCTGCCGCCCCTTGCCCAGAAGATGGACCGGGCCAGCTTCCTGGTCTATCTGTATCATTCGCTGCTCATCACCTGGTTCAACGACTTTATCCCCCATTTGGGCATTACGAAGGTATCCCTCCAGTTTCTTCTGCGGGTCGCCTTTATCTACCCGGTCACTTTCCTGCTGTGCATCCTGTGGCAGTGGGGCTGCGGTCGGGCCAAGGAATTTCTGCGCTCCCGCGCCGCGGCAGTCTGATCAAACATCCATCCTGCGCAAGCATCAATAAAAAGGAGACGCCCATGTCTGACAATAAAAAGCCGGAGCAGCGGCCTCCGGAGAGCTACACCCCCGCCTCCCCGGTGAAGCGCACCCTGGCCTGGATCGCCCTGGCCTATGTGCTCATCGGCCTGGCCCTGACCACCTTCTACTTTTTCAACGGATACATGCTGGGCAACCTGGGCCCCCTGCTGACGGTCCCCGGCCTCATCGGCCTGGGCGCCCTGGGGCTGGTGAGCTGGCGCTCCACCGGACGGCCCGGGAAGGTCCCCGCCATCCTGCTGGCCGTGCTGTGCTGGGCCGCCGCCCTGGCCACCCTGCCCATCGGGATCGTGGGCCTGCTGTCCAATTTTGGGAGGTAACGGGATGAAAGAGATCATACGCGCCGGCCTGGCGGAGCTGGGCCTTCTGGACCAGGTGCCCCCGGAGGCCCCGGAGCAGCTGGCCGAGTACGGCCGGCTCATGCTGGAAAAAAACCAGGTGATGAACCTGACCGCCATCACCGACCCGGAGCAGGCGGCCCGCCTCCACATGCTGGACAGCGCCGCCCTGCTTTTGTGCGCCGATTTTCAGGGCGAGAAAACCCTCATCGACGTGGGCACCGGGGCGGGCCTGCCCGGACTGCCCCTGAAAATTCTGGTCCCCTCCCTCCAGGTCACCCTGCTGGACAGCCTGGGCAAGCGGGTGGACTGGCTCAACCAGGTGTGCGCCCAGCTGGGGCTGGAGGGCATCCAGGCCATCCACGCCCGGGCGGAGGAGCAGGCCCTGGTGAAGGGGTACCGGGACAGCTTCGACTTTGTCACCGCCCGTGCGGTGGCCCAGCTGCGCCTGCTGGGGGAGCTGTGCCTGCCCTATGTGAAGGTGGGCGGGCAGTTCCTGGCCATGAAGACCACCGAGTCCGGCGCCGAGCTGGAGGAGGCCGCCCACTGCATCAAGCTGCTGGGGGGCCGGGCCGAGGAGCCGGTGGACTATACCATCCCCGGCACCCAGGTCACCCACCGGGTCCTCCCCATCCGGAAGCTGGCCCCCACCCTGAAGGGCTATCCCCGCCGGTGGGCCAGGATTCAAAAGCAGCCCCTGTGACCCGCAGTCAGTCACTTTTGCCCATTGCGCGGAGCTTTTCCGGGATTTTTTTAACAAAAACATTAAAATGATGCAAAATTTTTTCAAAAAACCATTGACGAACCTAGGATTTGTGATAGACTTAACTTGGTGAGATAGGAGGAATTCCATGGGAACTGTCATCACCGTCACCTCCGGCAAAGGGGGGACGGGCAAGACCACGGTCACCGGAGGAGTGGCCTCCTGTCTGGCCCGGCTGGGAAAAACCGTACTGTGCATCGACATGGACATCGGCCTTCGGAACCTGGATATTTCGCTGGGACTCAGCGACCGGGCGCTGATGGACTTTGCCGACGTGGCCCTGGGGAACTGTCCCCTGGCCCGGGCCGCCGTGTCCCACCCGGATCTGCCCAACCTGTCCCTGCTCACCGCCCCCATGCGTCTCCCGCCCCAAGTGACGGCGGGCAGCATTCGGGCGCTGCTGCGCACGGCCCGGGACCGATACGACTACATTTTCATCGACTGCCCCGCCGGACTGGGGCCCGGCTTTCAGCTGGCCACATGCGGCGCCGACCGGGCGCTGGTGGTGGCCACCAACGACGCCTCCTCCCTGCGGGACGCCCAGCGGGCCGTGGAGGAGCTGTACCGCCTGCGTCAGGTCCATCTGGTGATGAACCGCATCCAGCCCAAGCTGCTGCGGGAGCTGCGCACCACCATCGACGACGCCATGGACGCCGCCGGACTGCCCCTCATCGGGGTGATTCCAGAGGACCGGCGGGTCATTCTGGCCGCCAACATGGGCCGCCCCCTGATTCTGGAGGGCCGCCGCGGGGCAGCAAACGCCTGTCTGAATATTGCCAAACGAATTGAGGGATACCGGGTGCCCATTATGCGCATCCGCTGATCCTCCAGTATCATATAAGGAGGTAACCGCCATGAACATCGCCCTTATGTGCCACAACCGCAAACAGGAGCTGATGGTCCAATTCTGCACCGCCTACTGCGGGGTCCTGTCCAAGCACACCGTCTGCGCCACCAATGCCACGGGGCGTATGGTGGCGGAGGCCACCGGTCTGCCGGTCAATCTGTTCCTCTCCCATGAGCACGGCGGCATCGAGCAGATCGGCCAGCGCATCATCTACAATGAGATCGACATGGTCCTGTTCTTCAACTACCCCAAGGACACCGACATGGACGAGAGCGTCATGTATATCTCCCGCCTGTGCGACGAGCACTCCGTCCCCATGGCCACCAACGTGGCCACCGCCGAGCTGCTCATCCACGGCCTGGCCCGGGGCGACCTGGACTGGCGCATCGGCATGAACCCCAACCGGGTGCCCTTCGCCCTGTAACTTTTCCACATTTCCTTGACTTTTCGGGGAAAATAGGGTAGCATATCAGCGTTCACCGCCACGACGGCGCATGAGTAACCGGGATACCGCCGGACAGAGAGAGGTCCCACGGGCGTCTGCCCCAGGTTGAGAGGACCCCACGGAGACGGACCCGGCCAAAGACGGCGCCACCAGCGGGCCTGGAGACAGGCGCGGCGCCCCCGCCGCAACACGGGGTCCAGAGGGAGCGGCCCGGCCGCTCTGAAATTGGGTGGCACCACGAAGCGAATGAAGCGCTCTCGTCCCAATCACGGGATGAGAGCGTTTTTCCGCTTTCTTGAAAGAAAGCTTGGCAAAGAACTTTGTGCGAAACTTCGTTTCGCCGCTTATTCCTAAGCCTTCCCCCAGAAGGAAGGTGCCCCCGAAGGGGGCGGATGAGGGAACTCCCCCTTAAAAGCCTTCCCCTTGGGGGCCGACGCCCCTTGTCAAGGGGAGATGTCGCGAAGCGACAGAGGGGATAGGGAAAGGTGGCACGGCGAAGCCGTGACGGATGAGGGGGCAGGTTTCGGATTTGGTTCGTTACGTGCAGGGGGATTTCGCCGCCTGCGGGCGGCGGGAGGGTTTCGCCCTGCGGGGCGAGTTTCTTTCCCAGCGATGGGAAAGAAACCAAAGGATCGCCGGGGGACGGCTCCAGAGGAGCACCGTTCCGGTGCTCCTAGTCGCCTTACCCCCGGGCCCCCATTACGGGGGTTATCCCTTGGGTCAGGCAGAATCCTTCCGGCGCGCAAAATCTGAGTGGCGGCCAGCGGTTCCTTCCGGGCCACTGGGCCCTGGCTGTGTGGAAAATTAAGGCGAGTGCGGTTCCACAACCGCGCCTGGCTCTGCCGAACCAACGCTCCCGGTGCGTTTCCGCCGTAGGGGCGGCACACCGGGCCGCCCGCCCAAGCCTTCCCCCTACAAGGGGGAAGGTGCCCCCGAAGGGGGCGGATGAGGGTGTTTCCTTGTCCTGCACCTTCTCCCCTCTTTCCACACCCACCCCCTCAGCGGTGGAAAACCTCCCCCTCCCCCAGCGCCTCCAGGGTCAGCCGCATCCCCAGCCGAAACCCCCGGGCAAACCACACCGGCTGGTCCGACTGCCCGATCTCCATGGACGCGCTCCAAATGCTGTCAAACTCCGCCGGACTGGCCGCCAGCTCCTCCAAACGCTTGGCCCAGGGGGCGGCCAGGTCTATGGCCTCCTTTTGTTCCGGCGATATGGTACCCTCATGTTGTTGCTCCAATAGATCATAAAGCTCTTGAAATACAGAAGTCATTTAACTCAATCCCCTTTAAGTGATGTTTCATCACCTTTATTATATGTGATGAAACATCACTTGTCAAGGCAATTTGGAGGGCATATGGAAAATTTTAGCCAGAGACTATACTCTCTTCGTAAAATGCGCAAACTGACCCAAAAACAGGTGGGGGAAGTTATTAACGTATCTCGATACGCCATTTTACTGTATGAAAAAGGACAAAATTATCCCGACGTGCGCGGGTTAATTGGTTTAGCGGACTATTTTGGTGTATCCACCGACTACCTCTTAGGCCGCACCGACAACCCGGAAATCAACCGGTAGGCGGGCGGCCCAGTGTGCCGCCCCTACGGTTCAGCCAGCCCAGACCGGGCGGGTGAGGACACCCGCCCCTACGGCGTTTCAATAACCAGCGGGAGGGGCACACCCCAGGGTGGCTTCTCTTGCCCCTTTGGGGCAATTCACCTTCAGCCCCTTCCCTACGGGATTTACGAATGCTTTCCTATTCCGGGTAGGGGAGGCCCTTGGGCCTCCCGCCGGAGGGTGTGCAAACCAAGAGGTCACCCTCATCCGTCTGGCCTTCGGCCAGCCACCTTCCCCCTACAAGGGGGAAGGCTTTTCGGGCGGCGGATAGCCGCCCCTACAGTCCACCGTAAACCAGTAGGGGCGCATAGCATGCGCCCGCCTGAATTCGCACCGGGAGCGTTGGTTCGGAAGCGGCAGGCGCGGGAGCGGAACCGCGCCCGTCCCAATTTCCCTCCTACTCAGGCCCCCAGTGGGGCCGGACGGGACCGCACTCAGGCACTCCTGATTTTGCGCGCCGGAAGGATTCTGACCACCCCAAGGGGTAACCCCCGTAATGGGGTCCGGGGAAAGGCGACTATGAGCACAAAGTGCTCATCTGGAGCCGTCCCCGGGGGCGTTTTGGTTACTTTGCCGCCATGGGCAAAGTAACTCGCCGCCCGCAGGCGGCGAAATCCCCTGCAAAAAATGGAAGGCAACGGCGGCGCGTCCGGGAGGCCGCGCCCTACAGAGAAAACAAACCTCCGGGAATGGCGGGGGCAAGCCCCCGCCCTACAGGATTCTTCTGACGACACCCATTCTTTGGACTTCCCCCATCCGCCCCAGTGAAAACTTATCCCAAACCCTTACTTGTCAACAACCAAAAAAGGAGACAATACAATGAGCAAAGTACAACCCCGCACCCTGTCCGGCTTCATGGAGCTCCTCCCGGCCCGGCAGGCGCAATTTGACCGCATGGTGGAGATTCTCCGCCGCACCTACTCCCTGTACGGCTTCACCCCCCTGGACACCCCCCTCATCGAGGCCAGCGAGGT
>CASFKT010000082.1 GCA_949295195.1 uncultured bacterium
GCCTGCTCACCGCCCAGAACCGGGCCCAGCTCCAGAGCGGAGCGGAGACAGGGGAGGCGGTCCCCGTATGAGCGAGCTGGAGACCCTTCAGAGCTGGATCGACCAGAGCCATAACATCGTCTTTTTCGGCGGAGCAGGAGTCAGCACCGAGTCCGGAATAAAAGATTTCCGGAGCCCCGACGGCCTCTACAATCAGCACTACAAATTTCCTCCGGAGACCATGCTCAGCCGCAGCTTCTTTGACGCCCACCCGGAGGAATTTTTCCGGTTTTACCGGGACAAGATGCTCAACCCGGGGGCCAAGCCCAACGCCGCCCACAAAAAGCTGGCCGAGCTGGAGGCGGCGGGAAAGCTGCGCAGCGTCATCACCCAGAACATCGACGGCCTCCACCAGGAGGCGGGGTCCCAGCGAGTGTGGGAGCTCCACGGCTCGGTGCTGCGCAACCGGTGCATGAGGTGCGGAAAGCCCTATCCCACCCAGTTTCTGGCGGAGAGCCAGGGGGTGCCACGGTGCGCCTGCGGCGGGATCGTAAAGCCGGAGGTGGTCCTCTATGAGGAGAGCCTGGACGCCCATGTGCTGGAGGGGGCGGTGGCCGATCTGCGGCAGGCCGACCTGCTCATCATCGGGGGAACCTCCCTGGTGGTCTACCCCGCCGCCGGGCTCATCAACTACTACCGGGGGGACCGGCTGGTCCTCATCAACAAGACCCCCACCCCCTATGACCGGAGGGCCGATCTGATGCTCACCGGACCCATTGGGGAGATTCTGGGGCAGATTCAGGTGAATGGGTGAATTTGCCCCGGCAGCATAAAAAGCTGGGCGGCTGGAACTGCTCCGGCCGCCCACTTTCCTTGGCGGACCCCGGCCCCCGGCCGGTCCGCTGTGATTTTGAAACCAGCGTCCCGCCTCCGGCAGGAGCGGGGAGATGAGAGGAGCGATCTCTATGTTTCGTCCCATGCGCCGCTTCAAGCAGGCCCTGTCCCCGGAGGAGTGCCGGGCGGTTCTGGAGCGGGGGACCTCCGGAGTGCTGGCCCTGTCCGGCGACGAAGGCTGGCCCTACGCCGTCCCCCTCAGCTATGTGTACGCGGATGGGAAGCTCTACTTCCACTCCGCCCAATCGGGCCACAAGGTGGACGCCGTCCGGAGCTGTCCCAGGGCCTCCTTCTGTGTCATCGGCCAGGACCACATTGTCCCGGAGGAGTACACCACTTATTTCCGCAGCGTTATCGCCTTCGGTACCGTCCGAATTTTGGAGGAGGATGGGGAGAAGCGCGCCGCCATTGAGAAACTGGCGGTGAAGTACGCCCCCGCCGACAGCAAAGAGAATCGGGACAGGGCCATTGACCGGGAGTGGGCGCCCCTGTGCATGCTGGAGATGACGGTAGAGCATCTGTCCGGCAAGGAGGCCATCGAACTGGTGCGGCAACGGGGAAAATGACCCGGCCATCGCGGCGTTAAAAATAAAATAAGGCCCCGCCTCACACGCGGAGACGCGCTGTGGGGCGGGGCCTGTACGTTTCAAGGGGATTCAAAAGACGGGGAATTTGCCCTCCATCCGGCCGTGGGGGAGGGTGACGGCAAAGACGGTGCCCTCCTCCCGGCTGCTGCGGACCTCGATCTGCCCCCGGTGGGACTGGACGATGGTATGGGCGATGGCCAGCCCCAGACCGTAGCCCCCCTCCTTCCGGCTGCGGGAGCCGTCCACCCGGTAGAACCGCTCAAACAGGTGCTCCAGGTGCTCCGGGGGGATGGGCTCGCCGGTGTTCCGCACCGAGAGGACCGCCCGCTCCTGCCGGCGGGAGAGGTCCACATCCACCCGGCCCCGGTCCCCGGCGTACTTGACCGCGTTATCCAGCAGGATCATCACCAGCCGCTCCAGGCTGTCCGGTTCCCCGGAGAGGGAGAGGCCGGGCTGGATGTGGCTGTTCAGTTCCGCTTGCCGCTCAAAGGCCACCGACTCAAAGCGCAGCACGCACCCGGTGACCAGGTCGCTGAAATTGACCGTGCGGGAGTCCTTGGGCCGCTCCGCCCCGTCGTGCTTGGCCAGGAAGAGCATGTCCTCCACCAGCTCCTTCATCCGCTGGGCCTCCTCCTGGATGTAGCCCAGCCACTTGCGCTGGGAGACCACCGTGGCGTCCGGGTGGGCGGCCATGATCCCGGTGTTGGCCAGAATCACCGTGAGGGGGGTCTTCAGCTCGTGGGAGGCGTCGGCCACAAACTGCCGCTGCTGGGTCCAGGCTCTCTCCACCGGCTTCAGGGACAGCCGGGCCAGAAACAGGCTGATGGCGAAAAACACCGCCAGAGCCGCCCCGCCGATGAGCAGAGAGTTGAGCATCAGCCGCCCCAGGGAGGCCCGCTCCCAGCTGAGGTCGGAGAAGGCGATTCGAGTCCGTCCGTCGGAGAGCTGCTCCTGCTGGAACCGCAGACCGAGATTCTGCAAGGTGCCGGACGGGGCCTGGGCCTCCTGGATCTCCTGGACCGCCTGGGCCAGGGTGTCCTCTGTGACCTTGACCTGGCTGCCCTCCTCCAGGGTGAGGGCCCCATCCGCCTCAATGGTGACGCAGAACACGGGAATGGCCCAGCGCCACTCCCGCGTCCCGCCCTGGTCAGGCAGGCGCAGCTCCAGCTGAGGCGGGATGCCGTCCTGGCGCAGGGCCAGATTCATGGCGGCGGCGCTCTCCCGCTCCAGCTGTTGGGCTGTGGAGATCATCAGGGCCCCGAACACCGCCAGCAGCACCACCGTCACCAGCAGCATATTGGTGAGGATAAATTTCAGCCGCAGCCTGCGCAGCATGCCGCTCTCCTCCTTTTCCTGTTGGAACAATTACTTCTGAGGCGTATCCAGGAAGTACCCCACCTTCCGCACGGTGGAGATGGACACCTGGCTGTTGAGAAAGACCAGCTTCTTCCGCAGGAAGGAGATGTAGACCTCCACATTGTTGTCCTCCGCCTCGGAGTCCAGCCCCCAGATCTTGGAGATCAGTGTCTCCTTGGTGACCACGTTCCCGTTATTCACCATGAGCAGGCGGAGCACCTCAAACTCCTTGAAGCCCAGCCGCACCGAACGCTCTCCCGCCGACAGCAGGCGGGAGGTGCAGTCCAGGCTCAGGTCGTTCACAGTGAGCACGTCGCTTAAAACCTCCCCCTGCCGGCGGGTGAGGGCCCGAACCCGGGCCATGAGCTCGCCGGTGTCAAAGGGCTTGGTCATATAATCGTCCGCTCCGCAGTCCAGGCCGCTGATCTTGTCGCTCACGTCGTCCCGGGCGGTGAGCATCAGAATGGGGGTGGACACGTGGGCCGCCCGCAGACGCTGGGCCACCTGAAAGCCGTCCACCTTGGGGAGCATCACATCCAGAATAATCAGGTCGTACTGCCCGGCCAGGCCGTAGTCCACTCCGTCCGCCCCGTCGTATACGGTGTCCACCTGATAGCGCTGGTCCTCCAGCAGCTGCCGCAAAGTCTCTGCCAGACGCGTCTCGTCCTCTACAATTAAGATCCGCATCACTGCGCCTCCTGTTCTTTGGTTGGTGTATGGGCATTATACGGGTTCAACCTGAAATCTGGACGGCAAGAACCTGTTTTCTCCTCATTATACTATAACCCGAAACGGGCGGCAAGAAAGATCCGGGCGCGCTGGGCGTTGATTTTTCAAAATGCAGGGGCGAAAAAGAGAAAATGTGCCCCTTGACAAGGGAAAAAACTATGATAAAATAACTCTGTTAAACGCCTTGATGGAGCAAAGCGCCGCGGTTGGCTGTCAGCGAGAGGGGATGGTGAGAGCCCTCAGCCGGGACCGGAGCGCGGGCCACTCCGGAGCGGCCCGGGAGGACCGGGACGGCTCATCCCCGTTACTGCGGATGACAACGAGAGGTCCCCGTCTGGGGATCATCAGGGTGGTACCGTGGAAGACTTGCTTTCGCCCCTGAACCGGGTTCCGGATGGGACCTGGTTCAGGGGTGTTTTCGTTGGAAAAGGAAGGAGACGCAAGTGATGAAGCAGTATGTGGTGGACGCATTTGCCGACCGCGTATTTGAGGGGAACCCGGCGGCGGTGTGTTTGCCGGAGGTATGGCCCAGCCAGGAGCAGATGATGGCCATTACCCGGGAAAACAACCTGTCCGAGACGGCCTTTGCCGTCCGGGAGGGGGAGGACTGGCGGTTGCGCTGGTTCACCCCCGGGGGCGAGATTGACCTGTGCGGCCACGCCACCCTGGCGGCCGCCTATGCCATCAGCCGGTTTGTGGACCAGGACGCGGAGGAGCTGCGGTTTCAGACCCTCAGCGGCCTGCTGACTGTGAAGCGGGAGGGGGAGCTCTATTCCATGGACTTCCCCGCCTACACGCTCAAGCCCCTGGAGGTCACCGACGCCATCACCGAGGCGCTGGGGGCCCGGCCGAAGGAGGTCTGGCGGGCCAGAGATCTGGTGTGCGTCTTTGACGACCCCCAGGAGGTCATTCAGATGAAGCCCGACCTGGACAAGGTGAGGGCCCTGAAGGGGGCGCTGATGCAGGTCACCGCCCCGGGGACGGGGACGGAGTTTGACTGCATCTCCCGCACCTTCGCCCCCAAGATGGAGGTACCCGAGGACCCGGTGTGCGGCTCCGGCCACTGCCACATCGTGCCCTACTGGGCGGCGAAATTGGGAAAGACCCAGCTGACGGCCCGGCAGGCCTCTCCCCGGGGCGGCACCCTGTACTGCCGTCTGGAGGGGGACCGGGTGATCCTGGCGGGGTGCGCGGCTCTGTACTCTGTGGCAGAGCTGATGGTATAAGGGTATTTGAAGGAGGAAAAACAACGTGAAGAAACTCTGTATGCTCACGGCTGCGGCGCTGGCCCTGATGCTTCTGGCGGGCTGTTCCGCCCAGGAGGAGACGGAGCCCCTGCCCGAGAGCATGGATCAGGAGACCGTTCTGGCCGCCGGAGAGGAGATTTTGAACCAGCTTCTGGATGGGGAATATGAGGCGGTCTATGGGGAGTTCCGGGAGGACATCCGGGCGAACCTGACAGTGGAGAGCGTTCAGGAGCTGATCGAGTCCGAGACCCAGGAGGCCGGGACCTACGAGGGCATTGAGAAGGCGGACACCATCGGCAGCACCGAGGGGGAGGAACACGGCATCGCCCGCTTCCTGTGCAACTTCTCGGAGGAGGATGTGGCCATCAATCTGGCCTTCGACCCCGATATGGAGCTCATCGGCCTGTCCGCCGGGGTCCAGACCTCCGGCTGGAGCTTCTCCAATCTGACCGGAAACCTGAGCGGGCTGTTCGGAGGATAAGCCGCCGGAGGCCCGGAAGAAGCCGGGCATATCAATATAGGTACACGCGAAAAGATCGATATTTGGGAGGTAATTGATGATGCGAGACCCGAAACCTTTTGGATTGAACGAGCTGCGGGAGATGTTCCTGAAATTTTTTGAGACCAAGGAGCACCTGCGTCTCCCCAGCTTCTCTCTGATTCCTCAGAACGACGCGTCCCTGCTGCTCATTAACAGCGGCATGGCCCCCATGAAGCCCTGGTTCACCGGGGAGCAGGAGCCCCCCCGCCACCGGGTGTGCACCTGTCAGAAATGCATCCGCACCGGCGACATTGAGAACATCGGCAAGACCGCCCGCCACGGCACTTATTTCGAGATGCTGGGCAACTTCTCCTTCGGGGACTACTTCAAAAAGGACGCCATCCACTGGGCCTGGGAGTTCCTGACCTCCCCCGAGTGGGTGGGCCTGGACCCGGACCGGCTCTACCCCTCCGTCTTTGCCGGCAACGAGACCACCCCCGCCGACGACGAGGCCTTCCGTATCTGGAACGAGGAGATCGGCATCCCCGCTGAGCGCATCTTCAAGTTCGGCAAGGAGGACAACTTCTGGGAGCACGGCTCCGGCCCCTGCGGCCCCTGCTCCGAGATCTACTACGACCGGGGCCCCGAGTGGGGCTGCGGCAAGCCGGGCTGCACCGTGGGCTGCGACTGCGACCGGTACATTGAGGTGTGGAACGTGGTGTTCTCCCAGTTCGACAACGACGGCGAGGGCCACTACACCGAGCTCAAGCAGAAGAACATCGACACCGGCATGGGCCTGGAGCGCCTGGCCTGCGTGTGCCAGAACGTCCCCTCCCTGTTTGACGTGGACACGGTGATGAACATCACCCACAAGGTCACCGAGCTCACCGGGGCCTCCTACGGCCAGAGCCACGGAGTGGACGTGTCCCTGCGGGTCATCACCGACCACATCCGCTCCGCCACCTTTATGATCTGCGACGGCGTGCTCCCCTCCAACGAGGGCCGGGGCTATGTGCTGCGCCGCCTGCTGCGCCGGGCCGCCCGCCACGGCAAGCTGCTGGGGGTGAACGAGCCCTTCCTGTACAAGGTGTGCGACACCGTCATCCACGAGAACGAGGGCCACTACCCTGAGCTGCGGGAGCGCCAGGACTATATCACCAAGGTCATCCGGGTGGAGGAGGAGAACTTCGCCAAGACCATCGACGGCGGCCTGAAAATTTTCAACGACATGCTCGCCCAGCACCAGGAGAAGGGGGAGAAGGTGTTCTCCGGCGAGGACGCCTTCAAGCTGTACGACACCTACGGCTTCCCCATGGACTTGACCCTGGAGATGGTGGAGGAGCAGGGCATGACCCTGGACGAGAAGGCGTTCCACCGGCTGATGGAGGAGCAGCGCCAGCGGGCCCGGAAGGCCCGGGAGGCTCTGGGCGACCTGGGCTGGGCCGGCGTGGAGTTCGGCAAGGACGTGCCCGAGACCGAGTTTGTGGGCTATGAGAACAACTCCATCGCCGGCGCCAAGGTGGTGGCCCTGGTGGTGGAGAACGAGCAGGCCGAGGAGCTCATGCCCGGAGTGGAGGCCATTGTGGTGCTGGACAAGACCCCCTTCTACGCGGAGATGGGCGGCCAGGTGGCCGACCACGGCGTCATCGCCAAGAGCGGGGAAAACGGCTGCCTGTTTACCGTCACCGATGTGCAGAAGAACAAGGGCGGCAAGTATATGCACTACGGCAAGGTCACCGAGGGCACTTTGAAGCTGGGGGACACCGTCTCCGCCCAGATCGACGTGCCCCGCCGGAACGCCGTCCGCCGGGCCCACACCGCCACCCACCTGCTCCACAAGGCCCTGCAGACCGTGCTGGGCAGCCATGTGCACCAGGCCGGCTCTCTGGTGGAGCCCGACTATCTGCGCTTTGACTTCACCCACTTCTCCGCCATGACCACCCAGGAGCTGGGAGAGGTGAACCGCATCGTAAACGAGTCCATTCTGGAGGGCTACCCCGTGGACACCAAGGTCATGGGCATCGAGGAGGCCAAGCAGACCGGCGCCACCGCCCTGTTCGGGGAGAAGTACGGCGACCAGGTCCGGGTGGTGGACATGGGCGGCTACTCCGTGGAGTTCTGCGGCGGCACCCATCTGGACAACACCGCCAAGGTGGGCGTGTTCCACATCAGCAGCGAGTTCTCCGTGGCCAGCGGCGTGCGCCGCATCGAGGCCACCACGGGCCTGAAGTCCCTGGAGGTGATGAACCGGAACCAGGAGCTGCTGTTCCAGGCCGCCGCCGTGCTGAAGGCCAAGCCCGGCGAGCTGCGGGAGAAGGCGGAGCAGACCATGAACGACCTGAAGGCCCTGCACCAGGCGGTGGAGCGCTTCAAGGCCAAGGAGTCCGCCGGTGAGACGGAGCGCATCCTCTTCGGCGCCCGGTCGGTGGGCGAGCTGAAGGTGCTCACCGCCAACATCAATGAGGCGGACGCCAACAAGCTCCGCCAGATGGGCGACCTGCTCCGGGACAAGGCCCCTAATGTGGTGGGTGTCCTGGCCACGGTAAACGGGGAAAAGATCACCTTCCTGGCGGTCTGCGGCAAGGAGGCCGTGGCCAAGGGCATCAAGGCCGGAGACATCATCAAGACCGTCACCGCCATCTGCGGCGGCAAAGGCGGCGGCAAGCCCGACAGCGCCATGGGCGGCGGCAGTGATGTGTCCAAGCTGGATAACGCCCTGGCCTGTGTGGACGACTTTGTCTCTCAGAAATTAGGGCTGTAAGCCGCCCATGGCACCCCTGGGAACCCAAGGCGAGCCCAGCACAGCGGGTCGCCTTGGGAGAGGAGGAGCAAGGGAGCGGGCGCAGTTTTCGCCGCCAGGCGGAAACGGAGCCGAGCGGACTCAAGGTGAATTGCCCCGTGGGGCAAGAGAAGGTGGCCTGGGCCATTGCGACGACGAGGGCGGCGGGAGTGATGTGTCTAAGCTGGATAATGCCCTGGCCTGCGTGGACGATTTCGTGTCCCAGAAGCTGGGACTGTAATCGCTGTCCCCGATAATTTGAACTGATTTGGACGGGCGGTCCCTCTGAGGGGACCGCCCGTCCTGCTCGTTTTCCCTGGCATAGGGCCCTGGACGTGCAAGCGTTTCTGCCGGATTCTTCATTTCCTGTACATATTCGTCTGAAACCAACCTGTGAACGCAGTTTTTTGTAACCGTTTTTTCATTTTTATGTCATCAGTTTGACAAGAGAGTGGCGGCGTTCCGTGGTATACTGATTTCAGAAACCAAGGAAAGGAGGGTCCTGCTGTGAAAAAGCTGATCCTATCCCTGACACTGATCGCCCTGCTGACCGCCTCTCTGGGCGGCGCGGCCTTTGCCCAGTCCCAGCAGGAGCCACTTCCCGAGGTGACCACGGAGACAGCCCAGGGGAGCGCTCCCGCCCAGGCGGACGCATCTCAGTCCATGTATCCCGCCGTCCACGCCCTGGTGATGGCCATGACGGAGAACCATCTGGACTACGACACGGAGGACCCGGAGTTCCTGTGGACCAGTCTCTACTATATGCTCAGCCTGTACGGCGAGATGGACGAGCGCTCGGAGCTCACCGACGACACCCTGATCCTCCCCAGCGAGATGGTTCAGGACTATGCGGCGGCCCTCTACCCCGACGTAGCCGCCCTGCCGGAGATCCCCGCCCCTATTTCTGAGCGTATCTCCTACCACGCCTCGGACGGCACCTACCGCCTGGCCCGGGGCGACGAGGGGCTCTCCCAGGTGACGGTGGAGCCGCCCATCTATCTGAGCAGCGGCGCTGTCGTGATGAACGGGGCCCTGAAGTCCCTGGAGGACGGCAGCACCCTGCGGGAGTTCCAGGTGACTCTGGCCGCCCGGGACAGCATGTTCGGTTATATCATCACTGATTTGACGTTTTCTGATTGAATTTCTCCTCTTTAGGAAGAAAGCCCGATCATGGATCGGGCTTTCTTCCTGCCTGCCGGATTGAACGGCCGATAGTTTGGGGAGACTGACGGGGAATGGAACCCCCTCCGGCCGGAGTTTGAGGTTTGAGCTGCGGATAGAACGGAAAGCCGTCTCACCCTCTCTTTCGGGTCAAACAGATTCCCGCGATAGCTCCCACAAAGACAATGGGAGCCAGCCGGACAAACAGCCACTCGAAGGCGTGAAAGAATACTCCGACAACAGCGGTTTCAGGGTCGCTGTAATCCCAGCTTAAGTATGGGCTGTTCCACACAAATAGGGCCGCGAAAATGAGTGTGATTGCCCCACAAAGTGCAATGCACACACCGCGGAGTATTTTCCGATGCATGTCCTTCCGCCGTGCCAGCTGCAGGTTGATGACCTCCAGCCTCTGGGAGATCGTGCTCAGGTCCTCGGCCTTTGTCTCGGCAACCGTTTCGCCGAGCAGCGTGCTCACAGGCGTCTCAAGCGCCTCTGATATGGCAAGCAGCATATCAGAATCAGGAACCGACAATCCCTGCTCCCATTTTGAGATCGTCTGCCGCACCACGTTCAGCTTGATGGCCAGCTCCTCCTGGGAAAGACCTTTTGATTTCCGAATCGCTCTGATATTTTCGTTCAGCATGGGGATACGCTCCTTTCTTGTCAGCTCTATTGTACGAAAAACAGCCCGTTGCCGCAAGCAACGCAGATTAACATGCGGACCAAATCAGCCATGCAGAGCGTGACGGCCTGTGTAAATCATTCCGCCGCGCAGAAGGAACGGTTGGATTTTGCTCTTGTTCTCCCGCCTGCGGTGTACTATAATGAAGAAACAAAATGATTTGTGTTTGAGGTGTGTCTGAATGAAACCTGACATCCATGCTTATATCCGGCCCGGTGCCCACGCCCATCTGGTGGGCATCGGCGGCGTGTCCATGTCCCCCCTGGCCGAGGTGCTCCACGGAGCGGGGGTGACAATCACTGGTTCTGATATGCACGACAGCGAGACGGTGGAGCATCTCCGCTCTCTGGGAATCCCCGTGGTCATCGGCCACAGGGGGGAGAGCGTCCGGGGGGCGGGGTGCGTCATCCGCACCGCCGCTGTCCACGACGACAACCCTGAAATTGCCGCCGCCCGCGCCGCCGGCATCCCTGTCTTTGAGCGGGCGGAGGCCTGGGGCGCCATCATGCGCCACTACCAGAACGCCCTGTGTGTGGCAGGGACCCACGGAAAGACCACCACCACCTCCATGTGCACCCAGATTTTCCTGGCCGCCCAGCGGGACCCCACGGTGATGATCGGGGGGACCCTCCCCGCCCTGGGGGCGGGACACCGGGTGGGGAAGGGGGA
>CASFKT010000083.1 GCA_949295195.1 uncultured bacterium
CATTTCCCGCATACAGGCCGCCGGCCGCCCTGCGCCCCCAGGCGCCCAGAGAAGCTCGGTCCAAAACCTGCCCCTCAGCTTAAAGGTGGGACTCCAGCACCTGGTCCATGGAGAAATCTTCGATCTGGAGGTAGTACTCCGCACAGTCCAGCAGGGACTGCATGGGGACGATGCCCACCACCTCACTGCCGACCACCCGCACGCCATAGCGCCGCGCCTCCATTTTTACCATCTCAAAGGCGGTGTAGACCGACGTTCTGGTGTAATCGGTCAGGTTCATGGAGACCTGGGACTGATTCCGATCCTCCAGGGCAATGCCCAGCGCCTTCACGAAGTGCAGGCCGCCGCCGATGTGGCGGACCCGCAGGGCGATCTGCCGGGCGATCTCCGGGTTTGGCGTGTCCAGATTGACGTTGAAACAGATCAGGGGCATCCGGGCGCCGATGGCGGTGGCTCCTCCGGTGGGGTGGATGGTATCCGGGCCGAAGTCCGGCTTCCACATGGGGTCCTTCATTTTTTCCCGCAGCCCCTCGAACTGTCCCTTTCGGATATTGGCCAGATCCACCCGGTGGGGGGCGGTGGCCGATTTTTCATACAAGTAGAAGGGCTGCCCATAGCGCTCCGCCGCCAGCTTGGCCACCTCCCGGGCCAGCCGGTCCGCATCCTGAATGGTGCAGTTCCGGACCGGAATAAACGGGATCACATCCACACAGCCGATGCGGGGGTGCTGCCCCTCATGGCGGTTCATGTCGATCAGCTCCACCGCGCGGCCCACCGCCTCCACCATGGCCTGCTTCAGGGGCTCCGGCTGCCCCAGGACCGTGACAACGCAGCGGTTGTGGTCCGGGTCGATGGAGTAGTCCAGCAGCTTGATCCCGGCCCTGGCCCGAAATGTGTCCACAATCTGCTCGATCTTTTTCAGGTCCCGCCCCTCGCTGAAATTTGGGACGGACTCGATCCATATTTCTTTCTCCATGTGGCTGTTCCCCTTTCCGGCATGCCGCCTCCGGCGGGCTGCGCCGCTTTTTGCTTATTATAGTAGACTTTTGACTGCATGACAAGTAATCGGGTGAGGGGAGAAAATCAGCGGTTGCGGCGGGAAGCTTTCGCGGGTATACTAAAATCGAAAGAAATACAGAGGAGGGGGGATTCCCTTGCTGAAGGTAACAATGCTCCAGACGCCGAGCATTACTCTGGACGGTGTTCCGGTCTCGCTCCCGTTCAAACGGGCGGACGCGCTGCTCTACTATATGATGGTGCAGCGCAGCGCCACTCGACAGGAGCTGATTGCGCTGCTGTGGGAAAACCGGGATGAGGCGACGGGACTGAAAAATCTCCGCAACACCCTGTATGCCCTGAAAAAGGCGCTGGGCGGGGATTTTCTGCTCTCGCCTCAGAAGTCGCTGATCCTGATCAACCGGGATTGGGACGTGGACTGCGACTATGACCGCTTTACCCAGCAGGGAGACTTCTCCGCCTATCAGGGTCCTTTCCTCCAGGGGTTTGCCGTCAAACATGCCTTCTCCTTTGACGAGTGGGTGGGCCGCACCCGGGAGAAGCTCCATGGGCAGTACTTAAACCATCTGGCTCAGCAGGCCAGGGAGGCCCATGAGGCCGGGGATGAGGAGGAAGCCATCCGCGTGGCGGTGGAATATCTCCAGGACGAGCCCTTTGACGAGGAGATGGCCGCCTTTCTGATGAGGCGGTTTCAGGGGACGCATAAATACTCCAAGGCGGCTCAGGTCTATCAAAAGCTGAAGGAACAGCTTCTGGAGGAGCTGGGGACAGAACCCCTGGAGAGCACCACGGTGCTCTATTATGAGATCATGAACCAGTGGAATGACACCACCCGCCCGGCCAATGAGGATGGGGGGCGCTTCATCCCGGTGGGGCGGGAGGCCGCCTACGCGGCGCTGCAGGCGGCGGCGGACTCCTTCATCCAGGGGCGTGCCCGCCGCTGCTCCCAGCTTTTGATCGGGGAGGGGGGCTCGGGCAAGAGCCAGCTGATCGACTACTTTCTGCGCTGGGGTGATCTGTCGTCTCTGCTGGTGCTGCGGTGCAGCTGCGTACAGTCGGAGGAGGGCCTCCCCCTGGCCCCCTGGGACCGGATCATGCTCACCGTGTGGGAATTTCTGCAGGAGGAGGAGATTGTGCTTCCCCTCTCTCTCCAGGCGCGGCTGGGGCAGACGTTCCCTCTGTTCTGCCCGGAGCGCACCGGCCCCAACGGAGACGGGGCCCGCACGCTGCACCAGTGGGACCACAGCCTGCAGGACAGCATGCTGCTGCTGTTTTCCGCCGTGACCCGGCGGAAAAAAGTCCTTCTGCTGCTGGAGGACCTCCAGTGGGCGGATGTGGAGAGCATTCTGCTGGCGGACGCCCTGCTGCGCCGGCTGAAGAGCGGCGGCCTGATGGCGGTCTTTACCTGCCGGGACACTCTGAATCCCACCGCCCGGCAGCGACTGGACGCCCTGGAGAGCGACGGCCTTCTGCACCGCCACCGCCTCCATCCCCTCACCGAACAGGAGACGAAGCAGCTGCTGGACCAGGAGCTGGGATCGGAGGCCGCCGAGCGGATGGCCCCTCAATTTTACCAGGAAACAGGGGGCAACCTCTATCTGCTCACGGAGCTGACCCAGGCATACCGCCGCAGCGGAGATATTGATGCCATCCTTCAGACCATGGGGGAGATTTTGACGCAGCGGCTCTCCGGCCTGTCGGAGAACGCCGGCTATGTCGCCCAGCTGATCGCCCTGTTCCCGGAGGGCGTTTCGTCCCGGCTGCTGCTGGAGCTGATGGATGGAGACGACCGCCAGCTGACAGCCGGGCTGGAGGAGCTGCGCGGCCGGGGGATCATTGAGGCCCGTCCCACGGAGCGGGATGTGGCCTACTCCTTCATCCACCAGCGCATCCGGGAGCTGATCTGCAGCCGGAGTTCCGCCTATCAGCTCCAGCCCCTGCACCGGAGAGCGGCCGAGCTTCTCTCGGAACTGGTCCCCCCCTCCGAGGGTGAGGGGTGCCGCCAGATCGCCCGGCATTTTCAGCTTGCCGGGGACCGCCTGCGGGCCCTGGAGTATCAGATCCGCGCGCTGGAGCTGGACAGCTCCCGCGCCTGCACCCCCTTCTCCCTCTTCGGCGGCGAAAAGCCGCTGTACAAAAGCGCAAAAGAGCTGGAGGAGCAGGCCCAGCAGTGTCAAAAGGAGCTCTCTGCCCTGCGGCGGGAGGCAACCGATCCGGCCGCATTGACGGAGCTGGAGCAGTGGGTGACGCTGAGTCTGGGACGGATCGACCTGTTTCAGGGGAACACGGCCCGGGGCTCCGACCGGCTGGGGGGGCTGAGCGGCAGCCTGCCTGTGGAGATGCGGGTCCCCATCCAGGCCTGCTATCTGCTGGCCTACGCCGCGATCTTCCGGCAGGAGAGCGAGCAGGCCGAGCGCTATGCCGCCACTGGGACGCGGCTGCTGGAGTGGCGGAAGGACGCCATCTGGCAGGCCCAGTTCCAGCGCCTGCGGGGCAGCTGCTTCTGCCTGCGCGGGGAGTACGACAAGAGCCGGTACTCCCTTCAGGAGGCCATCGACACCCTGGAGCGCCAGCCCCGCTCCACGGGGGTGCGGCTGCAGCTGGCGGCGGCCTATGCCGACTATGGGCGGGTCTGCCGGCAGGTGCAGGACTATGCGGAGGCCTGCTCCTACTTCAAGCGGGCCCTGTCTCTTCTGGAGGACGGCCCCTGGCCGGGGGGCGTGTGGATCTATGTCCATTACGGCCGGGCGGCCTTTCTGCTGGAGGACCACGCCCGGGCCAAAGAGCTGTTTGAGCGGGGCTACCAGGACGCCAAGGTGACCGGGGAGCTCTGGGGCCGGACGGCAGCGGCGGCGTATACCGCGTACTATCAGATGCTCAACGGTGATTATGCCTCGGCGGCGGACACCCTCGCCGCGGCTCAGAGGACCCAGAGCATTCTGGAGTCCCCCCTGGAGGGGACGATTCTGAACTTCATCTGCATGCAGGTCCGGCACCGGATGGAGCTGGAACAGCGGCTGGACCTCCCCCTGGCCCAGCTGGTGCCCGACTCGGCGGAGGACTACGCCCGGAAGGGCATACGGCTCTCCTCCCGGATTCCCGATGTGTTTGAGGCGGAGCGGCTCTCCCTCGCCCTCCGGGACGGAATCACCACCCGGGTGCGGTATCGCGCCGCGGAGCTGTACAGCAAAAATAAACACTATATGGCGGAGTGACTGCACAGCGCAGCGCGGGCCCGCGTCAGGCTGTCGGAAAAGTCCAAGGACTTTTCCGACAGCCTGAAAGCCTCTGGATATTCCAGAGGCTTTTTTACTTTCCTTGGGAAATAGGGTTGACAGGGGCCGCCGGCGCGCTATAATAGGACCATCTCATATTATTGATATGTCAATAATTGATATGGCAAGAAAAGAGGTTGATTGCTGTGCGCTATGCCATCCACACCCTTTTGGCCCGCACCGCCCACGCCCAGCGGAACTATCTGCGGCCCTACCTCAAGGAGATGGGACTCTCCCCCGGTCAGCCCAAGGTGCTGCGGTATCTGAGCGAGCTGGGACACAGCAGCCAGCGGGAGCTGGCCGACTGCTGCGACGTGGACCCCTCAGCCATCTGCCGGATGCTGGACAGCCTGGAGCGGGGCGGCTTTGTCACCCGCAGCCCCTCCCCCAACGACCGGCGCAGCGGCCAGGTGGAGCTGACCCAGCAGGGCCGGGACGCCCTGGACGCCTGGGAGGAGCGGTGCAAGGTCATTGAGGGGCAGATGCTCCAGGGCTTCTCCCCGGAGGAGCGCGCCCTATTGCGGGACTTTCTGGAGCGGACCTACCGCAACGTAGGGGGACGCTTTCTGGAGGAGGAGACGCTATGAAAGATCTGCGCGTGATGGCCCGGTACCTGTACCCCTGCCGGTGGGATTTTTTCGTTGCCATCCTGCTCCTGCTGGTGGAGTGCGGGTTTGAGATGGCCATTCCCCTGCTGATGACGGGGATCATTGACGACGGCGTGGCCCTGGGGGACGTGCCCCGCATCTGGAAGCTGGGGGCCGCCATGGCCCTGTGCGCGGGCCTGGCCCTCATCGCCGGATTTATCTACGCCCGGTTCGCCGCCCGGGCGGCCTACCGCTTCGGCGGGGGGCTGCGGGAGGCGGAGTATGAGAAGCTCCAGAGCTTCGCCTTCTCCAACCTGGACCGGTTCTCCTCCTCGTCCCTGGTGACCCGGATGACCACTGACGTGACGGTGATGCAGAACGCCATCAACGGCGGCCTGCGGCCCATGGTCCGGGGACCGGTGATGCTCCTGCTGGGCATCGGGCTGTCCTTTGCCATGAACGCCAGGCTGGCCCTGGTCTTTGTGATCTGCACTCCGGTTCTGGGGCTCATTCTGGCCCTGATCGTCCGCAAGGTGAGCCCCCTGTACAGCCGCCAGCAGGCCGCCATGGACCGCCTGAACAGCCGCATCCAGGAGGGGCTCACCGGCATCCGGGCCATCAAGGCCTTCGTCCGGGGGGAGTACGAGGAGGAGCGCTTCCAGGAGGTGAGCCAGGAGCTCTCCGACGCCAGCCGCACCACCTTCCAAAACGCGGTGCTCAACCTGCCCTTCTTCCAGCTGGTCATGTACTCCGCTGTGGTGATGATCCTGTGGTTCGGCGGACAGCTGATCCTGGCCGGTGAGATGCAGGTGGGGGAGCTCACGGGATTTCTGAGCTATGTGCTCCAGGTGATGAACTCCCTGATGATGATCTCCAACGTGTTTCTCCTCCTCACCCGCTCCCTCACCAGCGCCCACCGCATCGGCCAGGTGCTGGAGGAGGCCCCCGACCTGGAGGAGCCCGAGGACCCGGTCCAGGAGGTGCCCGACGGGAGCATCGACTTCGACTGCGTCTCCTTCCAGTACCAGGCGGGCTCGGAAAAATACGCCCTGCGGGATGTGGAGCTCCACATCCGGGCGGGGGAGACGGTGGGCATTCTGGGGGGCACCGGCTCGGCCAAGAGCACCCTGGTCCAGCTGATCCCCCGGCTGTACGACGCCAGCCTGGGGACGGTCCGGGTGGGCGGCCGGGACGTGCGGGAGTACGACCTGAAAACCCTCCGGGACGCGGTGGGCATCGTTTTGCAGAAAAACGTGCTCTTCTCAGGCACCATCCGGGACAACCTGAAGTGGGGCGACCCGGAGGCGGATGACGACACCCTGTGGGCCGCCTGCCGGGCGGCCTGTGCCGACGAGTTTCTGGAGCGGATGCCCAAGGGGCTGGACACCGACCTGGGCCAGGGGGGCGTCAACGTCTCCGGCGGCCAGAAGCAGCGGCTGTGCATCGCCCGGACCCTGCTGAAGCGGCCCAAGGTGCTCATCTTTGACGACTCCACCAGCGCGGTGGACACCGCCACTGAGGGGAAGATCCGCCGGACCCTGGCCCAGCGCAGGGACGTGACCAAGCTGATTATCGCCCAGCGCCTCACCTCGGTGATGGACGCGGACCAGATCGTCATTCTTGAGGACGGGCGGGTCCACGCGGTGGGCACCCATGAGCAGCTCCTGGCCGGCGACCCCATTTACCAGGAGATCTACCATTCCCAGATGAGAGGAGGGGACCAGGATGGCCAGAGTTTATAGCGGAAAGCGGCCCCAGAACCTGAAGAGGACCCTGGGAGCGGTCTCCCGGTACCTGGGGCGGCACCGGGTCCTCATCGCGCTGGTGGCCCTGCTGGCCGCCCTCAGCGCCTCCGCCAATCTGCTGGGGACCTACATGATCCGGCCCATTGTCAATCAGGTGGTGGCCCAGGGCAGCGTATCCGGCCTGATGGCCGGCGTGGGGATTACGGCGTCCATCTACGCCGTGGGCGTTCTCTCCACCCTAGGCTACACCCAGATCATGGTGCGGGCGGCCCAGAAAATTCTCCTGGACATCCGCCGGGACCTGTACCACCGGCTCCAGACCCTCCCCCTGCGCTTCTTTGACCAGAACCGGAAGGGGGACCTGATGAGCCTGTTCACCAACGACGTGGACACCATCTCCGACGCCCTGAACAACAGCTTCGCCGTGGTCATCCAGAGCATGGTCCAGCTGTGCTGCTGCTGTTTCTCCTCAACTGGAGGCTGTCCATCCTGGTGTTGGCGGGCTATGGAGTGATGTTTGCCTACATCCGCTACAGCAGCAGGCGCAGCAAGTTCTACTTCGACCGCCAGCAGGAGCACCTGGGTAGCCTGGACGGCTACATTGAGGAGATGACCGCCGGACAGAAGGTGGTCAAGGTGTTCAGCCACGAGCCGGCCAACCTCTCCGGCTTCCGGGCGCGGAACCAGGCCCTCCAGGAGGCGGGCTCCCGG
The DNA here is from genome assembly GCA_949295195.1 of uncultured bacterium. Classification (GTDB taxonomy): domain Bacteria; phylum Bacillota; class Clostridia; order Oscillospirales; family Oscillospiraceae; genus Lawsonibacter. The sequence goes on from CASFKT010000083.1 coordinate 7,336, forward strand.
GCCCAGGCCTACGCCGCCACCATGATCCCCGCGGTGGTGACCATCTCCTATTTCAACTACGCCATCATCGCAGTGATGGGAGGGCTGATGGTGCTCAACGGCCAGTCCGACCTGGGCAGCCTGGCCAGCTATCTGGTCTTTGTGCGCCAGTCCGCCATGCCCATCAACCAGCTGA
>CASFKT010000084.1 GCA_949295195.1 uncultured bacterium
CCCCGTTTTTTCTCCTTCAAAAAACCTTGCAGTGGGGATTATACCCCCTTTCTTCTCCACTTTCAACTGCAAATTCTCTCTTGCTGTCATTTGCGCCAAAAAAAATCCCGCAAAACGGAAGAATTCGCATATTTATCTATTGACGATGTATAAATTTTAGGAGTATACTCTTAACAACCTGTTTGGACCGGGCGACCGGTCCAGGCCTGTAAAGGAGATTGAAACGAATGACGAAAAAACTTCTTGCGCTGGGCCTGTCCCTGACCATGGCCCTGAGCCTGGCCGCCTGCGGCGGCAACAGCGGCTCCTCCGCTTCCGGCTCCAGCTCCAATACGGACGCCAGCACCTCCCAGGCGGACGCCTCCGCCTCCACCGGCGACACCAGCACTGCCGGTGAGATCACCACCGCTGAGGAGGGCAAGCTGATCCTGGGCACCTCCGCCGACTACCCCCCCTTCGAGTTCCACATCCTGGACGAGAACGGCGAGGACCAGATCGTGGGTCTGGATGTGGCCCTGGGCCGCCAGATCGCCGAGGACATGGGCCTGGAGTTTGAAGTGATCCACATGGACTTCGACAACCTGTTCCAGCTGCTGAATCAGGGCCGCTGCGACATGGTGATCGCCGCCATGGAATACAATGAGGAGCGCGGTGAGAACGGCGGCTACTCCGACGGCTACTACTCCGACATCCCCCCCAAGATCATTGTGAAGGCCGGCACTGAGGACCAGTACACCTCTCTGGAGGACTTCGACGGCAAGGTCGTGGGCGCTCAGATGGCCACCACGAAGGCCGACATCGTCACCAACGACATGCCCGGCGCCACTCCCAGCTTCATGTCCTCCGTCATCGACCTGATGAACAACCTGGTCTATGACAAGTGCGACGCCTTGGTGCTGGACGGCGCCGTGGCCGACGAGTACCTGGAGTCCAACCCCGACCTGGCCGCTGTGGACATCGATATGAGCGGCTATGTGGAGCCCTACCGGGTGTGGGTGGCCAAGGACGATCCCAACAACCTGCTCCCCTCCATCAACGAGACCATCGCCAAGGTGCTGGAGGACGGCTCCATGGACGCCTTCATCGCCGAGGCTCAGGAGCAGAGCGCCCAGGCTCTGGAGGGCTAAGCCCCGTCTTGATCCCATAGTGTGACTCCCGTGGAGGGCCGGCCGCTCCGGCCCTCCACGGTCTATGTTATCCCGCCGAACAACACAAAGGAGTGCCGCCATGTTTGATTCTCTCATTCAGCTGTTTACCGATCCGGGCCCGGCCAGCTTTGTCAATTTCACCTTTCTGCCCAAGTATGCTCCGTATTTCATCGACGGCGTCTTGAATACCCTGGCCCTGTCGGTGGTAGCGGTGCTCCTGGCCGTGATTCCCGCCCTGCTGCTGGCCCTCATGCGTCTGAGCAAAAACAAGTTTGTTCACGCTGTCTCCGGGGCGTACATTGCAGTTTTCCGCTCTACCCCCCTGCTGGTCCAGCTATCCATCATCTATTTCGGCGTGTTTTACGCCATCCAAGTGCCCCGCATTTCCATCGGCTTCATCCGGCTGGACATGTTCGTCCCCTTTGTCATCTCTCTGGCCCTGAACAGCTCCGCCTATGTGGCGGAGATCTTCCGGGCGGGCATTCTGGCGGTGGACGCCGGTCAGACCGAGGCCGCCCGCTCCCTGGGTCTGTCCCAGTGGCAGGCCATGAAGCTGGTGGTGCTGCCTCAGGCCGTGAAGAACGTCCTCCCTGCCCTGGCCAACGAGGTAATCACCATGGTGAAAGAGTCCTCCATCTGCTCCACCTACAGCATGATGGAGCTTATGTGGGCCGCTAAAAATGTAGCCGGCACCACTGGCATCTCTGTTGGCCCCTATGTGCTGGTGGCTGCTATCTATTTCTGTATCAACTTCCCCGCCAGCAAGGCGATTGAGGCAATTGAAAGGAGGATGCGCCGTGGCGACAAGCGGTAATCTGATCCGTGTGGAGCACGTGGTCAAGTCCTATAACCACGGGGCGGTCATGGCCCTGAACGACTGCTCCCTCACCATTCAAAAGGGCGAGGTGGTGGCCATCATCGGCCCCTCCGGCTCCGGCAAGTCCACCCTGCTCCGGTGCCTGAACCTGCTGGAGGTGCCCACCACAGGACATATCTACTTCAACGATGTGGATATCACCGACAAGAAGGTGGACATCAACCTCCACCGCCGGAAGATGGGCATGGTGTTCCAGCACTTTAATCTGTTCCCCCACATGACCGTGCTGAAAAACATTACCCTGGCCCCGGTCCAGCTGAAGCTGAAGACTCAGGCCGAGGCAGAGGAGCAGGCCAAGAAGCTCCTGGAGCGCATCGGTCTGGCGGACAAGGCCGAGGAGTACCCCAACATGCTCTCCGGCGGCCAGAAGCAGCGCATCGCCATTGTCCGGGCCCTGGCCATGGAACCCGATGTGATGCTCTTTGACGAGCCCACCTCCGCCCTGGACCCCGAGATGGTAGGCGAGGTGCTGGACCTGATGCGTGACCTGGCCCACGAGGGCATGACCATGGCGGTGGTCACCCACGAGATGGGCTTTGCCCGCGAGGTGGCCAGCCGGGTTATCTTCATGGACAGCGGCAAGATCCTGGAGGAGAACTCCCCCAATGAGCTGTTCGACCACCCCCAGAACCCCCGGACCCAGCTGTTCCTCAGCAAGGTCCTGTAACATTGCAGACCCAGCCCCAGCGCATTTTATCGATGCGCTGGGGCTTTTTTTCGTATAGGACAGCCCCTTCCCCGCATATCCATAAAACAGCCATAGAAAGGGGGCATGCTCCATGGAGACGCGGATCGCGGAGCTGCGCTGGAAAGAGGTGATCGGCCTGCGGGACGGAAGCCGGTTCGGATATGTGGAGGACATGGAGGTGGATCTGGAGAGCGGCCAGGTGCGCTCACTGGTGGTCCCCGGACGGCGGAGGCTGTTCGGCCTCCTGGGCCGGGAGGAGGACCGGTATATCCCCTGGAGCTCGGTGCGCCGCTTCGGAGAGGACATCATCCTGGTGGAGCAGGAGCCCCAGTCCCGGCCGCCCCGGCGGAGGCGGTAACCTTGCCTGAGGGACGTTTCCCCTCCCCTTCCAAGGTCGTCCCAGAGAAAAGGAAAACACCAGCCTGATCGGCTGGTGTTTCTTTTTGAGAAGTCACAACCATCTAGATATTTTCAAGCTCCCTGCAAGGGAACAGGCCTGTACTCACCCGGCCTTCTGGCCGGCGGCGCGAGTGCGCCGTACAAGCGTTTTCACCGCAGGTGAAAACCTTGGCGGAGGGGCGGCTTTGCCGACCCCGAGCATGGAAATCCCGAAGGGCGGAGACCGCCTTTGGCGGTCGGAGCCCCAAACAAAAGGACATCCGAAAGGATGTCCTTTTGTTTGGGCAAACTACTACAATCTAGATATTTTCAAACGCTGAGATATAAATTTCCAGGTCCGAGATTTCAGAAGATATTTGGTACTATTAAGTACTTTCTAAATTCATGTACAAGCTAAAAATACAGCTCCACCTGCGGCAGATCTGTTACTATGAGTTGATCCAGTGTCTCATACATGGTACTGTAGTCTACGGGTTTTCGGATGTTCATGGGTTTCTCCTTCCTGATGCTCTGAGCCTGATTTCTGTACCAATCAAAAAGGGAAACACATTACAGCAAAGCATGTTTGTTTATATTTTGACTGCAACAGTTTCTGGATGAAATGACTCTTCAGCAAGATTTCGAATCGGCAAAACAGAAATTTAAACGTGATCCGTTTCATTGATCATCGATTGCCGCCCCTGACCACTTCCGGAGCTGATCCAGCACAACTTGACGGTGTTTAGGATCCTGTTGTACCATAAACTGTTCCAGCGGACGAAGATTTATCACATCACTTCTTTCCCCGTGTCTTTGAACATCAACCACAAACAGTTCATCAAGCTGGATAACGCCTTCCTCCTCCCACTCACCAGAAAACAGTTTCATAATGGCAGACTCGGTAAGACTATGATCTTTCCAGTAAGGAAACAGCTTCTCATACGTATCCTCGCCAGTGCGTTGAACCACGATGTCGAACCAAATTCCCGTCTGGGGCTTGCCGTCCTGCCAGATCCCATCAAAAAGTTTATGGTGATAGAGCACGGAGTAGCTGCATCCACGACCGTTTCGCAGGCCGCTCCGGTACTCTCCCTCATAGCTTGGTAGTCGTGCCCATCCCTCTTTTATCCCTGCCAAATCGGTGCTGTCAGTGTCCAGAACAGCATCACACAGCAACGTCCCTTTTTCATCCCAGATCCGGGTTCGGCCGTTATCCATGATTTCTACGAGAGGATTTCCCTTCGTATCCAGGAGCCGTTTCCCATCCACCGGCGAAAGGTATGTTTCCTTGGATGCCAACGCAGTCAGGACCTTCCGGGTCTCCTCGTTCAATGCTGTGCGGAAATCGCCGATTCGGAAGAATGCATCCGCAAAGGGGCTGCCCATAGCTGGAAGAAAACTTTCCTGAACTAGAAAGTAAAGATTGCTCTGGAGGTAATCAGCTGCTTCACTACTGTCCTGATTTGCGGATCGATGGGCCATTGAGATCAGGATATCGGTGACTTTAATCAAATGATGAAGCTGATTTGGTAGAAGATCCTTTTGAATGTCCGGAAGATAGGCAATCAGCAAATCGGAGAGAAGACTGCTGATGCCGGCAGTGTTTCCTACTTTAGGTTGGCGGACAATGTACTCTAGGCCAGATTCCAGTTCAGTCAGTAGGATACGCTTTGCATTCCGGCTCCGTGCTCTATGATCCCGGCGTTCCGAGGAGACTTGGAGTGAGTAGATCAGCAGTGCAATGAGCAGCGCAGCTTCCAAGTTAAAAACAGCGACATACAGATTGACCATGACATCGGTGGAAAATAATGCTCCGCCATTGATCCAACACACTAGTTGGGGCAGAAAGTGCAGTGTGGCTAAAACAAAAAAAACGATAAAGGTGCCCCAAAGGATGACGGGGATCATATGCGTTCCCTCCTATTCACATAAAAGAGTTTTTAGAGCAAGTCCTGAAAGTAGCTGCTTTCCAGGTCGGCCACGTTCTTCAGAGGGATGCTCGTACCGTCCAGCAGAATCAACACCCGCTTCATCTCGTCAATCTTTTTCAGCCGTCCGGTGGCAGTGAGGTAGGCCCCGCCGTCTTTCCGCTCATCCGGCTGGAACCAGGTGACCGTGATCTCTGGTTGTTCTGCGATATGCTCCAGCAGGACCGCCTGCCTCCGGTCCAGCTCCGCCTTGGTGTCCTCGTCCAGCTCCATCTTCTGGTCCGTCAGACGGGCGGTCTCCGCAATGGCACTTGCGTGGCCGGTGAGGGCGGCGAAGGGGCTGAAGATGGCGGCCCGCTCTGAGATGGGCATTCGCGGGTGTCTGGCGGAGGTGGGATGGGGCAGGTGGAGCATATCGTCATACTTCCCGCTCATGCGTGATGCCCTCCGATGGTCTGATTCCGCTCCCGGGCGGTGGCGCCCTCCTCCAGGTTCATCCCCTTGAGGATGGCGTTCTTGCCATACTTTTTCTTGATATCCAGCATGGCCTCCTGGAGCTTCCGCTCTCTGGTATGGGCGGCTTTATCTGCCTGCTCCTGCCGCTCTTTGGCGGCATAATCAGTAAACAGGTCCATCTGCTCCGCCGGCTCCTCCTTCAGGGCGCTGGCCTCATCCAACAGCTTGTTGGCGCTGATGCTCAGGCGGCGGATCAGCAGGTTTTGATCCACGATCCGGTCATAGAGGGCAGTCACAGCTTTCAGCAGATCATTGGCGGAGGAGGTATAGGGAAAGTTCTCCGTCCCCACCGCGTGCTTGGGGATCTTCCGCCCATAGCGGTCGGTGGTGACGGGGCCCTTGTATCGGGCGGCGCGGCTTTGATCGTCCAGATTTTCCCGGTCATAGCCCACGGTGAGGACCAGCTGGTTGGTCGTTAACCCCTTGTCCACCAGGTCCAGGGCCAGGGCGTCCGCCATCTCCCGCACCACCAGGCGGGCTTTCTGGAAGTCATACGGGCACTGGAGCACCTGGCCGGAGACGATGCTCTTATTTTCCGGCTTGTACGCTTTCGCGTCCGCGATGGTGCATGGCTCCCAGCCCCAGGCGTGGTCGATCAAAATCTCCGCGTTGACGCCGAACAGTTTATAGAGCAGCTCCTCATTGTGGTACTCTCCCGGTTTCCCGATGGAGCACCGGGCCACGTCCCCCATGGTGTACATCCCATGGGCCTCCAGCTTGGTCGCGTAGCCCTTGCCCACCCGCCAGAAGTCGGTGAGGGGCCGGTGACTCCACAGCAGCCGCCGGTAGGTCATTTCATTCAGCTTGGCGATGCGCACTCCGTCCTTGTCCGGGTGGACATGCTTGGCCACGATGTCCATGGCCACCTTGGCCAGGTACAGATTGGTGCCCATACCCGCCGCGGCGGTGATGCCGGTTGTCTTCAAAATATCCAGGATGATGGTCCGGGTCAGCTCCCGGGCGGTCATCTGATAGGTGTCCAGGTAGTTGGTCAGGTCCATGAACACCTCGTCGATGGAGTAGGGGTAGATGTCCTCTGGGGCGATATACTTCAGATAGACGCTGTATATCTTGGTGCTCCAGTTGATATAGTGGGCCATCCGGGGCGGGGCCACGATGTAGTCCAGGGCCAGAGCGGGATTCTTCTGAACCTCCGGATCGTGCCAGGAGGAGCCGGTGAGCTGATGGCCGGGGGCGTTCCACTTCCGTCGGGCGTTCACCTCCGCCACCTTCTGCACCACCTCAAAGAGCCGGGCTCGGCCTGCAATCCCATAAGCTTTCAGGGAGGGGGAGACGGCCAGGCAGATGGTCTTGTCCGTGCGGCGCTTGTCCGCCACCACCAGATTGGTGGTCATGGGGTCTAACCCCCGCTCCACACACTCCACACTGGCGTAAAATGATTTCAGGTCACAGCAGACATAGGTCCGCTCCTTCATGCTCCCTCACCCCCT
>CASFKT010000085.1 GCA_949295195.1 uncultured bacterium
GTCAACCGCCGGTCCAACGACCTGCCCCGGGCCGCCTTCACCCCCAGGGAGCTGTGCGAGCTCACCATGGGCTTCTACCGGCGCAACTACATCGAGGGGCTGTTTCTCTCCTCCGCCGTGCTGGTAAACCCCGACTACACCACCGAGCGGATGATCGAGGCCCTGCGCCTCCTCCGGGAGGAGTACCGCTTCGGCGGCTACATCCACGCCAAGGCCATCCCCGGGGCGGACCCTCGGCTCACCTACCGCTTAGGGCTCCTGGCCGACCGGATGAGCGTGAACATCGAGCTGCCCAGCGCGGGCAGTCTGGCCCTGCTGGCCCCGGACAAGAAGAAGGAGAACATCCTCACCCCCATGGGACAGATCCGGGACGGCATCTCTCTGGCCAGCCGGGAGCGGAAGCTGTGCCGCCACGCCCCCCGGTTTGCCCCGGCGGGCCAGTCCACCCAGATGATCGTGGGGGCCACCCCGGAGAGCGACCGGCAGATCTTGACCCTCACCCAGGGGCTCTATGACAGGTACCATTTAAAGCGGGTATTCTACTCCGCCTACATGCCCGTGTCCAACAGCCCTCTCCTTCCCGCGCCCCAGGAGTTTCAGCCGCCCCTTCTCCGGGAGCACCGGCTGTACCAGGCGGACTGGCTGCTGCGGTTCTACCACTTCCGGGCGGAGGAGCTTCTGGACGAGGAGGCCCCCAACCTGGACCCCCGTCTGGACCCCAAGTGCACCTGGGCCCTGCGCCACCTGGAGTTCTTCCCGGTGGAGGTCAACCGGGCGGACTACGAGGCACTCCTCCGGGTGCCAGGGGTGGGGGTGCGGTCGGCCCGGCGCATCCTGGCCGCCCGGCGGGTGGGCCCCCTCACCTTCGAGGGGCTCAAGCGGCTGGGGGTGGTCCTGAAGCGGGCCCAGTACTTCCTCACCTGTTCCGGGAGGCCCCTGACGGGGCTGCGGGTGCGGGAGGACGGCCTGCTGCGGCACCTGGCGGCCCTGGACGCCCCCAGGGAGCCGGTGATGGAACAGCTCTCCCTGTTTGACGGTGATGGAACAGCTCTCCCTGTTTGATCCCCCCGCCGGCGCGTGACGGCAGGGCAGTTTTGCCATCCGTCTCGAGTTTCTTTACAAAGCCGGTATCCGGCTGTATTCTGTGCTACAATAAGAGCTGCTGCACAAACATGCACGCGGCACAGGAACGGAGGACGCGCCATGGAACACACAACACAGGACATTCAGCAGCTTTTGCGGGAGTTTCAGGAGTGCCGGACCCTGTTCACCGCGCTGGGGGACGAGACCCGGCAGTATCTGGTCTGCATCCTGCTCAACTGCGGCTGCGGCGGAATCCGGGTGGCCCAGCTGGCGGAGCGGACCAATCTGTCCCGGCCCGCCATCTCCCACCACATCCAGATCCTGAAACGGGCCGGGATCGTGGCCTCCCGCCGGGAGGGCACCCAAATCTACTACAGCCTGGCCCCGGAGAGCCATCTGGTGGAGAAGGCCATTCAGCTGTTCTCCCACATCCAGGAAATTACGGCGTATGTCCCGGACCGCGGGGCAGCGGACGATTTGTAACACGGGAGGTTTTGACACAATGGAACTATTGGAGGCAATGGAACAGCGCCACTCGGTACGCAGTTATGAGGACCGGCCCCTGGAGCCGGAGGTCCGGGCGGAGCTGACCGACTTTCTCGCCCAGTGCAGCCGGGAGAGCGGCCTGCACATGCAGCTGGTTGTGGACGAGCCGGAGGCGTTCGGGGGGCTCATGGCCCACTACGGAAAATTTTCCGGGGTGAAGAACTACATCGCCCTGGTGGGCAAAAAGTCGGCCCAGCTGGATGAGCTCTGCGGCTATTTTGGGGAGAAAGTGGTCCTGAAGGCCCAGCAGATTGGGCTGAACACCTGCTGGGTGGCCCTCACCTATAAAAAGGTGAAGTCCGCCTTCCAGGTGGGCCCCGGGGAGAAGCTGGGGCTGGTCATCGCCATCGGCTACGGAAAGGACCAGGGGGGCCCCCACACCTCCAAGGCTCCGGAGGCGGTCATGGAGACGGAGGGTCCGGCCCCCGACTGGTTCCGGAGGGGGGTGGAGGCCGCCCTGCTGGCCCCCACCGCCATGAACCAGCAGAAATTCAAATTCACCCTTCGGGGGGATACCGTGGCCGCCAGGGCCGGAATGGGCTTTTGCACCAAGGTGGACCTGGGCATCGTCAAGTACCACTTTGAGCTGGGGGCGGGTACGGACCGCTTCCGCTGGGCAGAATAAGGCCGAAACACTTCAGAACAGCGCGGAGGTTGAAATGAGAGAGGTCATCTTATACATTGCCATGAGCCTGGACGGGTATATCGCCGATGCACAGGGCAGCGTGGACTGGCTGGGCGGCCACGGGGAGCCGGAGGAGGGGATGGAGTCCTACTCCCGTCTGCTCCAGCGGATCGACACGGTGGTCATGGGCTGGAACACCTACCACCAGGTGACCACCCAGCTCTCCCCGGACCGGTGGGTCTATGAGGGGCTGCACACCTATGTGATCACCCACCGCCCCCTCCCCGCCGCGCCGGGCATCACCTTTACGGCAGAGGACCCCTGCGCCCTCGTCCGGCGGCTGCGCCGGGAGGAGGGGAAGGCGGTGTGGATCTGCGGCGGCGGGAGCGTCGTCCAGCCCCTGGTCCGGGAGGACCTGGTCGACGAGTACCACCTCTCCCTCATCCCCACCATTCTGGGGTCCGGCATCCGGCTGTTTGGGGAGCTGGCGAACCAGCGGAAGCTGCGGCTGGTGCATACCCAGTCCACCGGCGGTATCGCCGAGCTGATCTACCACCGGCGGTAAGAGAGGAGGCGGTCTCATGTCCTGGACTCAGGTCTCCTATCTCTACGACGGCACCTACGCCGGATTCCTCACCTGCGTCTTTGACAGCTACCGGTACCGGGAGGAGCCGGCGGACTTCACCCCATTTTCAGAGGCGGCCGCCTCCTTCTACCCCCAGCGGGCAGTGGAGTCCGACCGGGAGAAGGCCCGGCGGGTGTACCGCTCCCTGGACCAGTTCGGCCGGGAGGGGAAGCGGTGGGCGGTGCGGGGCTTTCTCACCTGCCTGGAGGAGCGGGAGCTGTGGCTGTGGCGGTTCTACCAGCTGGGTTTTGAGGAGAAGGGGGCGGTGAGCCGGAATCTCACCCACCCGGTGGTGGACACGGTGCGGAAGGCGGTGCGCCACCTGGAGGAGGAGGCCCACCTGCTCACCGGCTTTGTCCGCTTCTCCGAGCTGGATGGGGTGCTGGTGGGGGAGATCTCCCCCAAAAACCGGGTACTCCCCCTGCTGCGCCCCCACTTCTGCGGGCGCTACCCCCAGGAGCAGTTTCTCCTCTACGACAAGGCCCACCGGGAGGCCCTCATTCATGTGCCGGGCCGGTGGTCCATCCTCCCCATGGAGGAGTTTCAAATGGGCCGGGCCGGGCCGGAGGAGCTCCAGTACCGGCGCATGTGGCGAAAATTCTACGACACCATCGCCATCCAGGGGCGGGAGAATCCACGGTGCCGCATGACCCACATGCCCAAGCGGTACTGGGACAACATGACGGAGTTTCAGCGGGAGGAGCCGGAGACAGGTCCCAGAGCGGTTCCTTCCCCCTGAGCCCCCACATTTCCCATTCTGCTATTCCCAAAAACACGGAAATTTTACCCCCGCTGTCACAACAGCGGGGGTAAAATTGTGTCATAGACAGAAGGACAAGAGAGGAGGCGAACGCCGTGGAACCCATCCGCACCCGGAGGCGAACGCCGTGGAACCCATCCGCACCCGGGAGGAGCTGGAGGCGCTGTACGACCGGCACGTGAACATGGTCTATCAGATCTGTCTCATGCTGCTGAAAAACGTGCCAGACGCGGAGGACGCAACTCAGACGGTCTTTCGCAAGGTGATGGAGTATCAGAAACCCTTTCGTGATCCGGAGCACGAGAAGGCCTGGCTCATCGTCACCGCCCGGAACGAGTGTAAAAACCAGCTGCGGCATTGGTGGAACACCCGCCGGGAGAGCCCCGAGGCCCTGGAGAAGCTGACCTATGACCCGCCCGACAGCGAGGGCGGAGAGCTGAAACGGCTCATCTGGGAGCTGCCCGAGAAGTACCGGCTGGCCCTGTATCTCCACTACTATCAGGGGTACTCCACTCAGGAGATTGGAGAACTGATGGGCCAGGAGCCGGCCACCGTCCGGGTCTGGCTGTCCCGGGGCCGGAAGAAACTGAAATTGCGATTGGAGGCGGAAGAGTATGGAGCTCCGTGAACTGAACCGTGCCTTTGACCAGTTTTCCCCCACTCAGGAACAGAAGGAGGCTATACGGGCGCGCCTCCTGCATGCGGAAAGGAAGAGACGACCTATGAAGTGGATGAAAAAAACCATCGCCGTGGCGGCGGCCGCCGCGGTTCTGCTGATGGCCTGCGCCTTTACGGTGGTCACCGGACTGGACCAGCGAATCTTGAGCCTTTTGGGGGGATCGGCCCAGGATGAGGAACTGCTGGCCCCCGGCTTTACTGAAGTGGACCTGACCTCCACGGCGGAGAACGGGGCGGCCATCCATGTCTCCCAGATGCTCACCGACCGCTATAATGTGATCCTGCTGTGTGAGCTGACCGCCCCGGAGGGGACCGTTCTGGGGCCGGAGGACTACTATTTCTACTGGGAGCTGACCCCCTTGGACGCCGCTGGGCAGGCCAGCGGAGAGTTCAGCGGCGGCCTGCATGAGATGCGCCTTTTGGAGGACGAGGACCCCTCGGACAACCGCATGACCTTCCTGCTTTGGTTCTACCTGTCCGCCTATGACCTGGAGGCAGACCGGTTCAGCCTGTCCCTGGACGACTTGGGGGTCAAGGGCGACACCCAGGTGGTCAACAGCCAGGAAATCCGCCTGGCCCCCCCGGTGGTGTCCGGGCACTGGGAGTTTGAGTTCCCCATGGCCGGAGAGCCGCTGGGCTCCGTACAGCACCCGGACCAGCCCCTCGCCTTCGGCACGGAAGAACTCACCATCTCTGAAATCCGCGTCACGCCGGTCATGCTTTTAATCAAGCTGGGCGATGGACAGGAAAATGTCCTCCAGACCAGCGACCGCTATTATCAGGAGACCGGCACCGTCTGGTGGGACACCATCACCCTTCAGGATAGAGACGGCAATACCGTTCCCCTGGACTTTGCCTGGGGCAACGACACCGCCCAGTGGGGCGACGCCGCGTTCTATTTCTCCCAGATTCTTGACCCGGCCCAGTTCCAGGGCGGGAGCGTCACCATCCTGGGGCAGACCTTCCCCCTGGACCAGCTCACCCCGGTGGAATCATAATGGGAGCCCGCAGAGAAAAAAAGGACGGCACGCGCCGTCCTTTTTTATTTTTTCAGTTCCGCCTCAACATTTCGCCGCCCCCGATTGTATAATAAGCAGAAGGACAGGAAGGGAGGCGTTTTGGATGGACCCAGCGCGCAGCCGGGAGGAAGTGGCCAGCCTCTACCGGAGACACGTGGCCATGGTCTATCAGATCTGTCTGGTGCTGTTAAAAAACGTGCCCGACGCGGAGGACGCATCCCAGAATGTCTTTCGCAAGGTGATGGAGTACAGAAAACCCTTTCAGAGTCCGGACCACGAGAGGGCCTGGCTCATCACCGCCGCCCGGAACGAGTGTAAAAATCAGCTCAAGCACTGGTGGCGCACCCGCCGGGCGGACGAATCCGTGTTAAACACCCTGACCTGGGAACAGCCGGAGGACGGGGCGCTGTGGGAGCTGATTTTGTCCCTGCCGGAGAAATACCGGCTGGTGCTCTATCTCCACTACTACCAGGGCTATACCGCCCAGGAGACGGCGGAGATCTTGGGGAAAAACCCCTCCACCGTCCGCACCTGGCTGGTCCAGGCCCGGAAGAAGCTGAAAGAACGATGGGAGGCGGAATACAGTGGAAGATCGTGACATTTACCGGGTGTTTGAGCAGATCAAACCCACCGGGTCTCAGGAGGAGGCCATGCTGGAGCGCCTCTTTTCGGAGGAAAGGAAGGGACGGCCTATGAAGCTGATGAAAAAAACTATTGCAGTGCTGGCGGCCGCCGCCCTGCTGCTGACCACCTGCGCCTTTGCAGCGGTGACCGGCTTAGGCCGGCAGGTATTTGACTACTTCGGCGTGCGGCAGGAGGATGAGGCCCTCTTTTCTCAGGAGTGGGAGCCGGTGGGATTGTCCCACACTTTCCAAAACGGGTGGACCGTTGACGTCAATCAGATGTACACCGGGCTCTACTCCGCGGCCATCCTGGTGGACGTGACCGCCCCGGAGGGAGTTGTCCTGGATGGGGACAACTACTCCCTGGAGTACTGGTGGGAGGAGACCGACAACCCGTGGCCCCCTCGCATAGGCGGCAGGAGCCTGGATTACCTCCCCGACGGCAACTCTGCCGACGGCAAGGTATCCTTTCTGATTACCGCAGTCTGTCTCGAAGACCCCGCCAGTCTGCTGGGTCTGGAGACAAAATTTTACCCCTACCGCCTGACCGAATACTCGGAGGGCGTGGAAGAGACCTTTGATTTTGTGGGCGGCCACTGGACAACCGATTTGACCATCACCCTGTCGGAACAGGCCTCCGGCTTCGTTCAGTCCGTCGGCCAACCTCTCACGGTGGAAGGAGAGGAGGTCCTCCTGGACTCTGTCTATCTCTCCCCTATCGCGGTCTTTTACAGTGTCCGCTCCAGTGGGGACCATCCCTTCTCCGACTCCGTCTGGAATGACCTGGGTATCTCGTCCGTTGCCCTCGTCACCCAGTCCGGCGAGACAATCCTGATGGCGGAGCAGGTGTACGGCACGGCCGCGGGAGAGACGGAGACCGTCTCCTACGGTATGTTTGAGCGGACCTATGCGCTTCCGGGATGCACGTTTGCCCGAGTGGGATACCGCCCGGAGCGGGTTTTTGACCCGGCGGAAATTGCCTCCGTCACCATCTTTGGACAGACCTTCCCGCTGGACGGGCTGGTTCCGGTGGAATAGAACGAAAAAGGACGGCACACGCCGTCCTTTTTCTGCTCCGGTGAATTATACTATCAAGTGTAACAGTTCCACAGAAAATAAAAAGAGTTTGTCTTTATCTTTCATGATGAAGGCCCCTCGATACTTTAAATTTGGTCGGCAAACCTTAACTTTGTTGATTTAGAACAAGCCTCCTAATTTTTCAAACAAGGCCTAGAAGCTCTTTTTCTCCACTGGCATAGCCAGTGGTTGTCTTTGTCAACGACAAAACGCACGCCGGCTCTCTATAAAAAGGAGAGCCGGCGTGTTCCGCTTTACGCCGCGAAGGGACGCGATTCTTATTTCTTAATTCAATTTTAACCGTTGAGCTTGGCGGTAAAATCGGCCATAGCCTCAGAGATTTTCAGCTGCTGGGGGCAGACCTTCTCGCAGCTGCGGCAGCCGATGCAGGCGCTGGGCCACTTGTCCTGGGGGATGGCGGACAGGGCCATGGGGGCCAGGAAGCCGCCGCCGGTGAAGGAGTGCTCGTTGTACAGGGAGAGCAGCTCAGGGATGTTCAGCCCCTTGGGGCAGTGGCTGACACAGTAGTGACAGGCGGTGCAGGGCAGAGCGGTCTGGCTCACCATGCCCTTGGCCATCTTCATCAGGCCGGCCATCTCGGCCTCGCTGAGGGGAGCCTCGGTCTGGAAGGTGGCAAGGTTGGCCTTCATCTGCTCCAGGTCGGACATGCCGGAGAGAACCATGGTCACACTGGGGATGGACTGGAGGAAGCGGAAGGCCCAGGCGGGAATGGTCTCATCGGGGCGCATGGCCTTCAGGGGCGCGGCCTCCTCTTCACTGAGCCGGGCCAGACGGCCGCCCCGCAGGGGCTCCATCACCCACACGGGGATGTGGTACTCGTTCAGCAGGTCCACCTTCTCTTTGCCGCCCTGGAAGGTCCAGTCGATGTAGTTGAGCTGCAGCTGGCAGAACTCCATGTCCTTGCCGTAGGCCTCCAGAAACCGCTTGAGCACCGGCATCGCCCCGTGG
The DNA here is from genome assembly GCA_949295195.1 of uncultured bacterium. Taxonomy (GTDB): domain Bacteria; phylum Bacillota; class Clostridia; order Oscillospirales; family Oscillospiraceae; genus Lawsonibacter. The sequence goes on from CASFKT010000085.1 coordinate 8,006, forward strand.
CAGGAGAAGCCCAGGTGGCGGATACGGCCGTTTTTCTTCTGCTCCATCAGATAGTCATAGATGCCGTACTTGGGGTCCAGGTAGGCGTCAATGTTCATCTCGCACACATTGTGGAACAGATAGAAGTCGAAGTGGTCCACCTGACACTTCTTGAGCTGCTCCTCGAAGATCTCCTTCACCTTGGGCATGTTGGCCAGGTCGTAGCCGGGAAATTTGTCGGCAATGTAGAATTTCTCCCGGGGATACCGGGCCAGGGCCTTACCCAGCGTCAGCTCGGAGTTGCCGTTGTGGTAGCCCCAGGCGGTGTCGTAGTAGTTCACGCCGCCGGCCATGGCCTCGTCCACCATCTGGAAGGCAGCCGCCTCGTCCACCTTGGCGTCGTCCCCGTCGATGACGGGCAGACGCATACAGCCCATGCCCAGGGCGGACAGCTCCAAATCCTGAAACTTTTTGTAGATCATTGGTATTACCCCTTTCTATCTCACGGCGCATCACGCGCCGCCCTCCCGGAGGCGGCGGCATTCTGCCGCCCCGGTCCCTCTTGCTCTCTGGTGCTATGCTACTCCCTGGAGTGCGCTCCAAGTCAAGTTTTTTTTGCCTGCCGCATCAGATTTTCCTCCCACCTCTCTCCGCCCGGGGCTGCGCGCTTTGTAACCTCATCACAGAAGGGCCGGGTTTTATGGGCTATTATAGTGCCAATCTCACTTGACAGCTTATAAAAGGAGGCTTTATGATGAAATCAACGTTCTTCTCCGCCCTGCGCGCCCGGCTTCCCGGCCTGTTCCTTATTTTATTGGGGATTGGGGGCGGATACCTCTATTATCAGACCCAGCTGTGCGGGGGGCACATGCCCGCTCACCGCCGCCCCCTTCTGGCCCATGGCGGCGGGCGGCTTCTGGGGGGCGCTGGCCTATGACCTGGGAAGCGCTCTGCACGCCCGGCTGACTTCAAAATCCCCGGAGGAATAGCTCATGCCATATTTCGTCACCTTTCTGGAGGGGCTCGTCACCTTTCTCTCCCCCTGCCTGCTGCCTATGCTGCCCATCTATCTGTCCTATTTCGCCGGGGGCTCCCCGGAGCAGAGCCCCCGGCGGGTGCTGAAAAATGCGCTGGCCTTTGTGCTGGGCTTCACTGTCCTGTTTGTTCTCATGGGGGGCTTTGCGGGCACCATCGGCGCCCTGTTTTCCCGGTATCAGACTGCGGTCAATGTGGTCTGCGGCCTGGTGGTCATCTGCTTCGGCCTGCACTTTCTCGGACTCTTTGACCTCCCCTTTTTTCGCGGCTCCAGGGGCTTTCACCGCACCCAGGACATGGGCTTTTTCTCCGCCCTTCTCTTCGGATGCGTCTTTGCGGTGGGGTGGACTCCCTGCATTGGAGCATTCCTGGGCTCCGCGCTGATGCTGGCCTCCCAGCAGGGCTCCGCCCTGGAGGGCATTCTCCTGCTGCTGTGCTACTCCATTGGATTGGGAGTTCCCTTTCTTCTCAGCGCTCTTTTACTTCAATCCCTGCGGGATGCCTTTCAGTGGATCAAGGCCCACTATGGCCTTATCAACCGGGTCTGCGGCGTCCTGCTGATCCTGATCGGCCTTCTGATGGCCACAGGCATGATGAACCGCCTGCTCATCTTTCTGAGCTGAACTCTCACCTGCTTTGGAGGGATCGCCTTTGAAACAAAAACGTACGCTTTTGATCTCTGCCGCCGCCCTGGCGCTGGTCCTGGCCGCGGCCGCCCTGCTGTATCCCCGCCTCTCCCAACAGGCCGCCCCCTCCGCCGGCTCTGATGCCGGCGTGGAGCTGCCGGACCCCATTCCCGCCGTGGATTTCACCCTGGAAAACAGCCGGGGGGAGATGGTCTCCTTTCTGGAGCAGCTGGACGGCCGGCCGGCGGTTCTGAACTTCTGGGCTTCCACCTGCGGCCCCTGCCGCCAGGAGATGCCCTTCTTCCAGCAGGCCTATGAGACCTACGGGGAGGACATCCAGTTTCTGATGGTGAACGTGATGGATGCCATGGGAGACACCAGGGAGGCCGCTCAGGAATACCTGACGGAACAGGGCTTCACCTTCCCCGTCTACTATGACACACGGCTGGACGGCGTCTACTCCTATGGCCTGCAGGGCTTCCCCACCACCTTTCTGCTCAACGGAGAGGGAGAAGTCGTACTGGGCTACTCCGGCATGATGCTGGACGACCTGCTCCAGACCTATCTCCACTACGCCTTCCCCTCCCTGGTGGAGGCCCCCGACAGGGACTGATCGGGCGGATTTCTCCACTTTTCTCCGCAGATAGCCCTTGCGCCGGGTGAAAAAAGGAAGTATAATAAAAGAGCTGTGTTGGAAACCGGATAAGGCAAATCCGCCCAAGCGGTTGCGAATCCCGGTCTCCGGAGGTAACACATTATGGTAAAAGCGATCGTAGGCGCCAACTGGGGCGACGAGGGCAAGGGCAAGATCACCGATATGCTGGCGGAGACCTCCGACGTGGTCATCCGCTATCAGGGCGGCGCCAACGCCGGCCACACCATCATCAACGATCAGGGCCGCTTCGCCCTGCATCATCATCGGCAACGGTCTGGCGCTGGACATCCGCAAGCTGGTGGACGAGCTCCACTCCCTCACCGATCAGGGCGTGCCTGCCCCCAACCTGATCATCTCTGAGCGGGCCCAGATCCTCATGCCCTACCACGTGCTCCAGGACACCTATGAGGAGGAGCGCCTGGGCGGCAAGGCCTTCGGCTCTACCAAGAGCGGCATCGCCCCCTTCTACTCGGACAAGTATGCCAAGATCGGCATTCAGGTGTGCGACCTCTTCTATGAGGACCGGCTGCGGGAGCGTCTGGAAGCTGCCTTGTCCATCAAAAACGTGCTCTTTGAGCACCTGTACCACAAGCCCGCTCTGAATGCGGACGAGCTGATGGAGCAGCTCCTCGCCCTGCGGGAGGAGATCCGCCCCTATGTGGGGGACGCGGTGGGCTTCGTCCACAAGGCCCTGAAGGAGGGTAAGACCGTCCTGCTGGAGGGCCAGCTGGGCTCCATGAAGGACCCGGACCTGGGCATCTTCCCCATGACCACCTCCTCCCACACCCTGGCCGGCTTCGGC
>CASFKT010000086.1 GCA_949295195.1 uncultured bacterium
GGCGGGTCCCAGACCCGCCCGAAAGCTGCCCCAGCAGCGCCCCTTCTCGCCCACAGACAAAACGAGGACTGACACAGCCATTGGCCGAGGTCAGTCCTCATTTTCGTCTGGTATATATTCGATGATATCATCCACGGAACAATTCAATATTTTACAAATTGCGTCGATTGTATTTGTCGATATGGAGTCTCCCGCTTTGATGCGTCGGATAGAGGAACTGCTGACCTTACCCTTTACCTGCAAGGTATAGGTGCTCGCATGCAGACGTTCCATGGTTTCCCACAACGGAGCATAAGAAATCATGCAGTTTCTCCCTCCTTTCTCTTGCTCTATCTCTATTATTGCCTATAATGGAGATAGAGCGTGATAGGCAATATTGCCTATACAAGAAAGGAGAATTGCTATGGCGGGAAAAAGCTGTTTCCTAATCGGTTCCCATCTCTCCCCGGACGCTCTAGCACCGCTGCTGGACGAGGCCATTGAGCGGCACATTGCGGAGTACGGGGTGACCGAGTTTTTGGTGGGACGGTACGGGCGGTTTGACCAGCTGGCGGCGGAGGCCCTCCGCCGGGCGAAGGAGCGCCATCCCGGAATCCGCCTGCGGCTGCTGATTCCCTACCACCCGCGCCTGCGGCTGCTGATTCCCTACCACCCGGCTCAGCGGCCTGTGGACGTCCCGCCCGGCTTTGACGACACCTATTACCCGGAGGGGATGGAGACCGTCCCCAAGCGGCTGGCCATTCTCCGGGCCGGTCAGATGGCGGCGGGGGAGAGCGGGTACCTCATCGCCAGCCCGGGATTCGGGGGCTCCCGGACCATCACGGACTACGCCCTCCGCCGGGAGAAACGGGGCCTGATTCAGGTGACCCTGCTAAAGGCCCCGTGACGCCCCCCCATTCTGCATTCTGCATTCCTGCATTCTGCATTTCCTCTCACCCTTTCATTCCGCTGAGCACCTGGCTGACGCTCTCGGCGAAGAGCCGCGCCCCGTCCAGGGCCTCGGTGAGGGTGTTGCCGTGGCCCCCCACCTCCACCAGGAGGGAACCGGGGGAGAGCTCCTGGTTGTAGCTGCTGCTGCGCAGGGCGATGGGCCGGGCCAGGCTCACATAGTCGGAGATGAGCTCCTTTTGGAATCGGACAGCCAGGGCCAGGTTGTCAGCCCAGCCCGGGTGGCTGGCCCCGCCGCTGTCGGTGCCCACCACCAGCATCACCTGAGCCGCCTTTTTCTCGTTCTCCTGGGAGATCAGCTTATAGATGGCCCCGTCCGTCCCCACCAGGGCGTCCCGGTGCACGTCCAGGACGATTTTGATGGTGGGATATTTGGCCAGCCAGTCCTTCACCGCCGCCTGGGACCGGTCATAGGCCCCGTTATACGCCGGGTAGTCGTACAGGTTGGTGTCGTGGAAGGCCCCGTTATACGCCGGGTAGTCGTACAGGTTGGTGTCGTGGACCACCTGGAACCCGTGGGCGCGGAAGACCTGGGCCATCTCCTCTCCCACCCGGACCACGTTGTGGGCGCAGTCGGTGGTGCGGAAGGAGTCGCTCTCCTGGTACAGGTCCCCGTCGTTCTGGGAGTAGGCCTCGCTGCCGTGGCTGTGGAGAATCAGGATCTGGGGGCCCTCCCCCAGGGTGAAGCTCACCGACCCGGCGGACAGCACCGAGGGGTCCAGCTCCTTCCCGGAGCGGTTGTAGAGGTACACCCCGTCCTGGCTCAGGTAGTGGCCCCCCTCCTGTCCCACGCTGGTGGTCTCCACCACGTCGTCGGGCTCCGCCGGGGGCTGGAGCTCCACCTGGGTCTGGTCGTCGTTGTCCTCCGCGTCCAGGTCGGGGATGGGCTCTGCGGGGGCGGTCTCCTCCTCCTGCCGCCGCTGGGCCACCGCCTCGGTCCCCGCGGACAGGAGGGCGGACTGCTCCACCAGCAGCCTGCCCCAGCCGTCCAGCCCCGCCAGGGCGGTCTCCGCCGGGGGCTGGCCCAGCTCCCCGGCCATCAGGGCCACCACCGCCTGGGAGTCGGAGGCCCACCTCTGGAGGGCCGACCAGGCCCCCGACAGGTCGGCGGTGAGGCTCACCCCCCACGCCGCCGCCAGAGCCAGCCCCAGCCCTACCCCTCTCCGCAGCGGACGGAGCGGGTCTCTCCTGCGCCGCTTGTCCCCCATGCCGTCTCCCCCTTATCCTGTGTAGGTCCGTCATCCTACTGTATGCGGCGAGTGAACCGTTTAGAAGGGGACTTGGGACAAAGAAAACCCGCCTCCCGGCGGGTTTTCGCCGGGGGCGGGTCCATATGGCCGGGGGATGGGCGGGGAGAAGAGGCTCCGGCGGACCGTCTTAAAACTTGGCCCCGCCGAACTCGGCCAGCTTCAGGTTCTTGTTCCGGTCCTGCACCCACTGGATGGACCACTGGGAGGCAAACAGCAGTAGCTGGTTGCCCTTGTAGTCCTCCACCAGCTTGGCGTCGTTGGGCAGGAGCAGGTCCTCCTCCTTCAGGGCGGGGGCGTCCTCATCCTCCTTCACGATCCAGCGCAGGTACTCAAAGGGCAGGCCCTCCTTGTACAGCTCCACGTTGTACTCGCTGCGCAGGCGGTACTCCAGCACGTCGAACTGAAGGGTGCCCACCACGCCCACGATGACCTCCTCCATGCCGGAGTAGGGGGTCTTGAAGATCTGGATGGCGCCCTCCTGGGCGATCTGCTCCACCCCTTTGAGGAACTGCTTGCGCTTCATGGTGTCCACCGAGCGGATGCGCTCAAAGTGCTCGGGGGCGAAGGTGGGGATGGGGTCGAACTGGAACTTCTTCCCCGGGGCGCACAGGGTGTCCCCGATGGAGAAGATGCCCGGGTCGAATACGCCGATGATGTCCCCGGCGTAGGCCTCCTCGATGATCTCCCGCTCGGCGGCCATAAGCTGCTGGGGCCGGGAGAGGCGGATCTTCTTTTTCCCCTGGACGTGGTAGACCTCCCGGTCCGCCTCGAACTTGCCGGACACCACCCGCATGAAGGCGATGCGGTCCCGGTGGGCCTTGTTCATGTTGGCCTGGATTTTAAAGACGAAGGCGGAGAAGTCCGGGTCGAAGGAGTCGATGACCTCGTCCCCCGCCTTCCGGGGCAGGGGGGCGGTGGTCATGCGCAGAAATTCCTCCAGGAAGGGCTCCACGCCGAAGTTGGTGAGGGCGGAGCCGAAGAACACCGGGGACAGCTTGCCGTGGCGCACCCGCTCCAGGTCAAAGTCGCAGGAGGCCCCGTCCAGCAGCTCGATCTCACCCATGAGCTGCTCCCGCTTGTCCGCCCCGATGAGGTCGGCCAGGGCGGGGTCGTCGGGCTCGATCTCGGTGGCGGTGGCCGCCCGGGCGTTGGTGTTGGAGGTGAAATGGATCACCTTCCGGTTCTGCCGGTCGTACACGCCCTTGAACTCCTTGCCGCAGCCGATGGGCCAGTTCACCGCGTAGGTGTCGATGCCCAGCTCGTGCTCCAGCTCCTCGCACAGCTCAAAGGGGTCCCGGGCCTCCCGGTCCATCTTGTTGATGAAGGTGAAAATGGGGATGTCCCGCATGGCGCAAACCTTGAACAGCTTCCGGGTCTGGGCCTCCACGCCCTTGGCGGCGTCGATGACCATGACGGCGGAGTCGGCGGCCATGAGAGTGCGGTAGGTGTCCTCCGAGAAGTCCTGGTGGCCCGGGGTGTCCAGAATGTTGATGCAGAAGCCCTCGTACTGGAACTGCATCACCGAGGAGGTCACCGAGATGCCGCGCTGCTTCTCAATCTCCATCCAGTCGGAGGTGGCCGCCCGGGTGTTCTTCTTGCCCTTTACCTGGCCGGCCTGGGCGATGGCCCCGCCGTACAGCAGAAACTTCTCGGTCAGGGTAGTCTTACCGGCGTCCGGGTGGGAGATGATGGCGAAGGTGCGCCGGCGCTTGATTTCCGATTCCAAAGACATAGGTTACCCTCCAAATAACAGCATAGTAGCGCGCCTGCCCGAGCAGGCGCGGTCTTTTCCAATCAGCCCCGCAGTTATGGGGGCGCGGAGACGGCACATGGAAGGCACCGGAAAACGGTATACACAAAATCCCTCATGTAAAATCCTCCCTCTGAGCCGGAACAGACATCCCCCATTCAGGGGAAAGAGAAAAACAATATATTTTACCATATCCGCCTGAACAACCGCAAGGGGAGGGGCAGGGTTTCTGGCGGAAAAAAATCAACAAAGTCTGTCATTTCCGGCCTATTCTTGACAGAAGCGGCCCCCGCTCCCTATAATACAGATAAGAAAAGCGGATATGTCCCGCAAAGCCGCGGGACGGGAGGAGGCGGAACCCATGTACCAGACCACGACCTATGCCTCCCCGGTGGGGGAGCTCACCCTGGCCAGCGACGGGACGGCCCTCACCGGGCTGTGGCTGGAGGGACAGAAGTACTTCGGCGGGACCTCCGGTGAGGAGCTGGTCCCCGGACAGCCGGACCTGCCCGTGTTCCAGGCGGCCCGGGCCTGGCTGGACCGGTACTTTGCCGGGGAGAAGCCCAGCCCGGCGGAGCTGCCCCTGGCCCCGGCGGGCACCCCCTTTCAGCGGGCGGTGTGGGAGAAGCTCCAGGCCATCCCCTGGGGGGCGGTGACCACCTACGGGGCCCTGGCCCGGGAGCTGGGAGGGTCCTCCCCCCGGGCGGTGGGGAGCGCCGTGGGCCGCAACCCCATCTCCATCGTCATTCCCTGCCACCGGGTAGTGGGGGCGGACGGCAGCCTCACCGGCTACGCCGGGGGGCTGGAGCGGAAACAGCGGCTCCTCACCCACGAGGGGGTGGACGTGAGCCGGTTCTCCGTACCCAAGCGTGGGAGCGCCCTAAAATAAGACAAAAGCAAATGCGGCGGAGCACCGGGTGCTCCGCCGCATTTGCAGGTATAGAGGGGATGGGACCCGGCTTCTCACCCCATCGCCGCCTCGTTGACGCACCGCAGAGCGTTCAGGCTCCGGGGGTAGCCGATATAGGGCAGGCACTGGGAGAGGACCTGAATCAGGAAGTCCTTGTCGTTGCCGATGCGGATGTTGGCGGTGGCGTGGCTGGTGAGCTGGGGCTCGCATCCCCCCTGGGCGGCCAGGAAGCAGAAGGTGATCATCTCCCGCTGCTTATGATCCAGCCCCTTTCGGGTGTAGTAGTCCCCGAAGCAGTTGTCCGCCAGCCACTTGTTGATGTGGCGGCTCTCCTGGGGGCCGCTGTTCTGGAAGCCCCGCATGGCCTCCCCGAATATGTCCACCTGGACCTGGTTGCCCGCCTCCAGGCGGGTCTTGGGGGTAGTGGTGGCCTGTCCCTCCAAAGGCAGGGAGATGCCCCGGGCGGTGAGCTCCTCGTTGACCGCCTTCAGGAAGGGGAACACCCGGCCGATGCCCAGATAGGCCGCCGACTGGTAGACGATCTCCTTCACCTCCACCGGGGTGACCCCCACGTTCAGGGCGGCGGGGAGCATCACCTTAAACTCGTCCACCCCCTGGCAGCCCAGCAGGGCGGCCAGAATGGCCATAAACCGGGTGCGCTCGTCCAGGTCCCCCTGGTTGACCACCTCGTCAAAGGCAAAGGACTCGAAGATCTGGACAAACTCCGGGTCGGTGTCCGCAAAGGCGTGCCTCTGCCCGGGGAGCAGCTTCTCCCGGTACTGATGAGAAAACTCTGACATGCTGAATTCCTCCTTATCTGCGGCAGGCAGGTTTGATAGTATCAGTTTACCACCTGAAGTCTACTCCAAGTCAAGCCTCAGGCCCATTTTTTCCGGGGCGGAAAAAGAAGGCCTCCGCTCCCCATTCCGACTCTATTTTTCCATATAATGGAATATAATGACCTCCACACCGGGACAGGCCGTTTTGGGGTCGTCCCACACAAAGGAGGAGCGGCATATGGCGGGCAAGGAGACGGTACGGGACAAGCTGGACAGACTGCGGGGGCGGCCGTCCCGGGGGGAGAAGGTGAGCGTGGACGCCTCCGCCCTGCTGCGCTTCGCCGACGGGGGCATCCACTTCCTACTCTCGGCGGTGCTGGCGGGGGCGGCTGTCTTTGGGGACTACGCCCCCTTCGGGGTGGCCCTGGTGGGGGCGGCGGGCTCGGGGGTATGCGGGGCGGCGGCCCTGGTGGGGGCCTGCTTCGGCTATCTGACCCTCCTGGGCTTCACCGGCGGACTGCGGTACATCTCCGCCTCCATGCTCACCTTCGCGGTGAACTTCGCCTTCTACGACGTGAAGCTGCTGCGGAAGCCCTGGGCCATGCCCATGGTGGCCGGGCTGTTCAACGGTATCACCGGCTTTATCTACCTGTCCGAGGCCGGGTGGCAGACGGAGGATGTGATCTATTTTTTCACCGAGTGCTTTCTCACCGTGGCCGCCTGCTGGTGCTACCGGCAGCTCCTCCTCCCCCTGCGCACCGGCCGGGGGGAGGGGATCCTCTCCCCACAGAAGCGTGTCAGCCTGGCGGCGCTGGCCTGTACGGTGCTCATGTCCCTGTCCTCCCTGCCCCTGTTTGAGGACGTCTCCCTGGGGCGCTCTCTGGCGGTGGTGGTGGTCCTCGCCGCCGCCTGGCAGGGGGGAGCCTCCGCCGGGGCGGTGCTGGGGGTGCCGGTGGGGCTGTCCCTGGACCTGGCAGCCAACGGGGTTCCGCTGTATGCCATGGCCTACGGCCTGTCCGGCCTGGCGGCGGGGGCCTTTCGGCTGAAAAGCCGGCTGCGGGCCGCCCTGGCCTATGTGCTGGCCAACGGGGGAGCGGTCCTCTGGACCTGGGACAAGGGGCTGCCCGTCTCCATCCTGTATGAGGTGTTCCTGGGCTCTGTAACTTTCCTCCTCCTGCCGGAGCGGCCCCTGCGGCGGCTGGCGGCCTGGCTGCTCCCGGAGCAGAAGGGGGCCCTCCCGGCGGACCGCCGGGCCCAGGGCCGGGTCCAGCGCCGCCTGGAGGAGGCCGCCCAGGCCTTCCGCACCTTGTACGACACCATGCGGGCCTCCTTCCGGCCGCCCCAGAACGACAACGACGTGGCTACTGTCTTCGACCGGGCGGCCTGTCAGGTGTGCCGCACCTGCTCCCTCCGCTCCAACTGCTGGGAGCGGGACTACGTGTCCACCTTTGACGCCCTGAACAACGCCGCCCAGCCCATGCTGGACCGGGGCAGGGGGGAGCCGGGGGATTTTCCCCAGCACTTTGCCAGCCGGTGCATCCACTTCCCCGACTTTCTGGCGGCGGTGAACCGGGAGGTCACCGCCCTGCTCTACCGGCGGCAGTACAACAGCCGCATCCAGGACAGCCGGCAGGCGGTGTGCCGCCAGTACGGGGAGCTGTCCTCCCTGCTGGGCCGGGCGGCGGCCGAGCTGGGGGAGGAGCTCACCCCCGACCTGGCGGCGGGGCGAAAGCTGCGCCAGCACCTCGCCGCCCAGGGGGACGGGCTGCGGGGGGAGGCCTTCCGGGACGGCAGGGGCCTTCTGCGCTTGGAGCTCACCGGCCCCGCCTGCGCCCGCCTCTCCCCCGGGGAGGCGGCGGCGGAGCTCTCCGCCCTGCTGGGGGTCCCCCTGCGCCTGGAGGAGCAGGAGCCCGAGTCCCTCTCCCTGGTCCAGCAGGAGCCCCTCATGGCGGTGGCGGGGGTGGCCGCCCGGAAGAAGGACGGGGAGACGGTGAGCGGGGATGCGGGCACCTACTTCAAGCGCTCCGACGGCATTCTGTACGTCCTGCTGTGCGACGGCATGGGTTCCGGCCCCCAGGCCAACCGGGAGAGCACCCTGGCCCTGCGCCTGCTGGAGCAGTTCCTCCAGGCAGGGGTGGACACGGAGCACGCCCTGGTCACCCTCAGCTCCGCCCTGGCCCTCCGGGGGGAGGAGGCGGGGGGCTTCACCACCATCGACCTGCTCCAGGTGGACCTGTTCTCCGGGGACGGGGTGGTGTTCAAACTGGGGGCCGCCCCCACCTATGTGCGCAAGGGGGGCACCGTCCGGCGGATCGTGGGGGCCGCCCTCCCGGCGGGGCTGTCCGCCGACCAGCGGACCGCCCCCGACCGCTTCCCCATCCACCTGTCCCCCGGGGACTGCGTGCTCATGGTCAGCGACGGGGTGGCCGGGACGGGGGACGACGGCTGGCTCCGGGAGCGGTTTTCCAAATTTACCGGGGACAGCCCCAAGGAGCTGGCCGCCGACCTCATCGCCCACAGCCCCCAGGGGGCCACCGACGACCGCACCGCCCTGGTAGCGGGAATAATAGCAAAACAGCGGCAGCCAGGCATTTTTGTCTGACTGCCGCTGTTTGCTGAGGAATCTTGCGCAGGTTTCTATTTTATGGTATCCTATGAGCGGCGCTGCTGGATTTTGCGGTCAGCTCTCCGGACGGAGGGCAGCCTCTTTGCCCTCCGATCTTACGAAAGGGGGGCTGCCCAATGGTTACATACTCAGATTTGATTCAAATCGGTATCCTGATCGTGGGTATTATCGGCCTCTTTTTGAGCTATAAAAAGAAGTGACCGCCGGCACCCTTCCAAAGTACGGCGATCACTTCAAAGAACTAAGTAAGGGCTGACCGTGTTCGGCAGCGCCTGTTTCTAGTTTTATTATAGGCGGCTTTCCTTCCGCTGTCAAGTTTGGATCTCGCCTTGAAAATCCCGGGAAAACTCTTGTAAAACCGGGAAAAGGGCATTATAATAAAGCCTGTCGAGTGTAAAACGACAGGCTTTTGTTCTGTTCCCAAATATCCTTTTACGATTGGAGAGAAAAACGACTATGGAGCGCACCACCATTGCCGCGATCTTCGCGGACCAGGAGGCCCTGGGCGGACAGACGGTCACCGTCTGCGGCTGGGCCCGCACCATCCGGGACATGAAGACCTTTGGGTTTATCGAGCTCAACGACGGCTCCTGTTTCAAGAATTTACAGGTAGTCATGGACGCCAATGTGCTGGATAATTACAAGGAGATCGCCGGCCAGAACGTGGGCGCGGCCCTCATCGTCACCGGCGCGGTGGTGCTCACCCCCGAGGCCAAGCAGCCCCTGGAGGTGAAAGCCGCCTCCATCGCGGTGGAGGGCCCCTCCACCCCCGACTACCCCCTGCAGAAGAAGCGCCACAGCGTGGAGTTCCTGCGGACCATCCAGCACCTGCGGCCCAGAACGAATCTGTTCTCCGCCGCCTTCCGGGTGCGCTCTGTGGCCGCCCACGCCGTCCACTGCTTCTTCCAGGACCGGGGCTTCGTCTATGTGAACACCCCCATCATCACCGCCAGCGACTGCGAGGGCGCCGGCGAGATGTTCCAGGTGACCACCCTGGACCTGGAAAACGTGCCCAAGAATCCCGACGGCACCGTGGACTACGCCCAGGACTTCTTCGGCAAGCGGGCCAGCCTCACCGTCTCCGGCCAGCTCAACGCCGAGAACTTCGCCATGGCCTTCGGCAACGTGTACACCTTCGGTCCTACCTTCCGGGCGGAGAAGTCCAACACCCAGCGCCACGCCGCCGAGTTCTGGATGATCGAGCCCGAGATGGCCTTCGCCGACCTGGGCGACTATATGGACAATGCCGAGGCCATGATCAAATACGTCATCCGCTATGTCATGGACAAGTGCCCCAACGAGATGAACTTCTTCAACTCCTTTGTGGACAAGGGCCTGAAGGAGCGGCTGGAGCATGTGGCCTCCTCCGACTTCGCCCGGGTGACCTACACCGAGGCGGTGAAGATTCTGGAGGAGAACAACGACAAGTTCGACTTCAAGGTCTACTGGGGCTGCGACCTGCAGACCGAGCACGAGCGCTACCTCACCGAGCAGGTGTACAAGCGCCCGGTGTTCGTCACCGACTACCCCAAGGAGATCAAGGCTTTCTATATGCGCCAGAACGACGACGGCAAGACGGTGGCCGCCGCCGACTGTCTGGTCCCCGGCATCGGCGAACTCATCGGCGGCTCCCAGCGCGAGGAGCGGCTGGAGGTGCTGGAGGCCCGGATCAAGGAGCTGGGCATGGACCCTGAGGACTACTGGTGGTACTGCGACCTGCGCAAGTACGGCTCCTGCCGCCACGCCGGCTACGGCCTGGGCTTCGAGCGGATGGTCATGTACCTCACCGGCGTGAACAACATCCGCGACGTGGAGCTGCATCCGAGAACCTGGGGCAACGCCGACTTCTAAGAAAATGACAAACGGGCCCCGATGCGGACGCCGCCTCCCGCAGCTCCACGCCGGGGCCCCATCGCAGATGGGGCGGCGCGCTTGCGCCGTCCAAGCGTTTTGCCCGATGGGCAAAACCTTGCCGCGGACGGAATTTACTTCCGGCCGCGGTTTTTTCAATCGGGTCCCCACAGGCGCGGGACGCGCCTGTGGGAGGAGCTGCATCCGAGAACCTGGGGCAACGCCGACTTCTAAGAAAATGACAAACAGGCCCCGATGCGGACGCCGCCTCCCGCAGTTCCACGCCGGGGCCCTGCTGTTGTTCGTTCCATTCAGAAGGATGGGCCACCGCTGGTTTCCCAGCTGAACTGCGCCAGACGGCTGCCGGAAAACCCGGCGGCCGTTTTTCTATGACAAAGCCCGGCGGTCCCTGTGAGACCGCCGGGCTTGATTTTGTTTGATGCGTTCACCGATGTGTTCTGTTATGAGAGGAGGTTGGTGAACACGGTGATGATGGCGGAGTTGGTAAAGTCGATGAACATGCCGCCCACCAGAGGCACCACGAAGAAGGCCTTGGGGGCCGGGCCGTACTGGTTCTTGATGGCCAGCATGTTGGCCATGGCGTTGGGGGTAGCGCCCATGCCGAAGCCGCAGATGGCGGCGGTCATGACGGCGGCCTCGTAGTCCTTGCCCATGGCGCGGAACACCACAAAGGAGGCGTACAGGTACATGAGGAGGGTCTGAACAGCCAGGATGACCACGATGGGTACAGCCAGGGCGGCCAGCTGCCACAGCATCAGGGTCATCAGCGCGATGCCCAGGAAGACGTTCAGGCTGGTGTTGCCGGCCACGTCGATGGCCTTCAGGGGCAGCTCCTTGCCCATCAGGTCGGCGATGTTGCGGATGACCAGAGCCACCAGCATGCCGCCGATGTACACAGGCAGGGTGATGTTGATGGCGGCGAAGGCGTTGGTGACATAGGTGCCCAGGCCGGTTGCGATGATGATCAGCACGAAGGCGCTCAGGAAGGTGTCGCTGTTGAGCATCTCGGACTTGGTCTGATAGACGGTCTCGGGCTCGCCCAGGTCGGCGCTCTCCTCAGTCACGAGAGGCTTCAGGTTGTACTTCTTGATCTTCCATCTGCCCAGAGGGCCGCCCATCAGGGAGCCGGCCACCAGACCGTAGGTGGCGCAGGCCACCGCCACAGTGGTGGCGCTCTCCACGCCCATGCCCTCGAACAGGGGGCCGAAGGAGGCGGAGGTGCCGTGGCCGCCCACCAGGGGGATGGAGCTCATGCACAGGCCCAGGCGTCCGTCCAGACCGAACAAACCGGACAGGCCCACACCCACCAGATTCTGAATGGTGACCAGGATGGTGGCCAGGATCAGGAACAGGATGACCGGCCAAGCGCCCTTCTTCAGCAGCTTGATGCTGGCGCCGAAGCCGACGCTGGTGAAGAAGAAGTCCATAAAGGCGGTCTTCAGGGTCTCGTCAAAGGTAAAGGTCAGGATGCCGGTCTGGTAGGTAACCAGGTGCAAGATGGCGAAGATCAGTCCGCCGATGACGGGTGCGGGAATGCAGCAGCGCTGGAAGAAGGCCACATGGCTGACCGTGAAGCGTCCGATGAGGAACAAGATCATGGCCAGGGCAGCAGTCTGCAGCATATCCAGTTCGATGGTTAACATGTGCTCTCTCTCCTTTTCTTATTTTGCCGTGCACATATCGCACGGTCAAGTCGTATCTATTTTACATGCAAATTTCAATTTTCTTCACTTTCCTACAAAATAAAAAATTTTTCCCCGCTTTGTACAATTTTTCCCTTCATTTTTACACAATATTAACAAACGGTAAAACCTTTTTTTCGCGTTTTCATCCGATTATTGTGGTATACAGATGAATTCTCCCAAAACAAACAATTTCTTAACACTCGGGCTCCAGGCGGCGGAGTCCCATCGCCCGGTCCGTTTTCAACAGGGTTGAAAATCTTTTCCACCTTTTTCGCAGGAAAAGGGCGGAGTTCCTGCACAGAACTCCGCCCCGTTGATGTATGACGGCGGTACAGAGGGCGTTACTCCTCCTCGGCCAGCACCAGCATGCCGTCCAGGAAGCGCTTGAGGTTGGCCTTGCCCTTCTGGCCCTTGCCCTGGAGGTAGGCCATCTCGGCCCGCACTTCCTGGAAGGGGAACAGCCGGGAGGCATACTGGGTAAAGACCTCGTTGCCGTAGTCCTCCACCCCCAGGCTGGCCAGGTGGGTGAGGCCCCGCTCCACC
>CASFKT010000087.1 GCA_949295195.1 uncultured bacterium
CGTCAAAGTCACCTGCTGGGCGTTGGGGGTCACATGGAGCTCCACGTCCTTGGTGACCCGGTTCACCGGCGTTGTAAAATCCAGAGTCTCCGTATATTGAAATGCCCCTGCGCTGTCCCGCTGGTAGAGGGCCAGCTGGAGGGCTTCCTCCGGGATGTCCGTCTCCTGGGCGGAGATCAGCACCTCCGCGAAGCCGCCGGAGGCGAGGGGGTCGGCGGCGGAGGCGGGCAGGGCCAAAGTCAGGGCCAGCGCCAGGGCCGCGGCGGCAGAAAGGCCGCGTTTCCATTGGTTCAGTATCATATCGTTGCTCCTCCCGAGGGTAAAATCTCGCCTGGAGCCCAACGAAAAGGCAGCGGCGGGACGTGCGGGCTCTGCCGCACGAAAACCGTATCACAGGTTTTGGAATGTACCTTATTATACCGAAGAAAGCGGCGAAATGCAAGAAATACGGCTCGAACTTTTGGAAGGGAACTTTCTGGAAGATTGTAAACAGGAGAAAAAAACAGTTGACAATCAAGAGAGCGAAATGTATACTTCTGAGAAAGAAAGGTTTACGAATGGAGGAGCGGCCATGGACTCGTTGGCGGAACAGATCATTGGCGGGGCGCGCCTGGGGCGGCGGGACGACCTGGGCGTGCTGGTGGAGATGGAGCTGGAGGAGCTGTGCCGGGCGGCGGATCAAGTCCGCCGGGCCCTGTGCGGGGACCGGGGGGAGCTGTGCACCATCGTCAACGGCCGCAGCGGCAAATGCAGCGAGGACTGCCGGTTCTGCGCCCAGTCCTGCCACTACCACACCGGGGCGGAGGAGTACCCCTTTCTCCCTGTCCAGGAAATTGTGGAGGAAGGAGAGCGGAATGAGGCCGCAGGAGTCCACCGGTACTCCATCGTCACGGCTGGCCGCGGCCTCCACGGCCGGGAGCTGGACCACGCCCTGGAGGCCTACCGCCGTCTGGGGGAGGAGACCGGCCTTGCCCTGTGCGCCTCTCACGGCCTCCAGACCGTCGAGGAGTTCCAGGCCATGCGGGAGGCCGGAGTGACCCGGTACCACGCCAATCTGGAGACCTCCCGCCGGAATTTTCCCAACATCTGCACCACCCACACCTATGAGGACAAGCTGGAAAACATCCGCCGGGCCCAGGCCGCCGGGCTTGAGGTGTGCTCCGGCGGCATCCTGGGCATGGGGGAGACCTGGGAGGACCGCATCGACATGGCTCTGGACCTGTCGGAGCTGGGGGTGGTCTCCATCCCCCTGAACCTGCTCACCCCCATCCCCGGGACCCCGCTGGAGGAGGCGGAGCCCCTGACGGAGGAGGACGTATTCCGGTCGGTGGCCATCTTCCGCCTGCTGAATCCCAACGCCTGGGTTCGCATGGCGGCGGGGCGGCGGCGCTTTGCCGATGGAGGGAGGAAGCTGTTCCGGTGCGGGGCCAACGCGGCCATCACCGGGGACATGCTGACCACCACCGGGACCGGCATTGCTGAGGACCGGACCATGTTTGCCCAGCTGGGCTATGAGATATAAAAAGACACCGCGACCCAAGAAAGGAGCACTCCCATGCACCAAGAAGTGACCCACGCCGCCCGCCGGGGCAAGACCTACCGCATGGCCATGACCGCTCTGATGGCGGCGGTGACCTGTGTGCTGGCCCCCATGGCCATCCCCATCGGGCCGGTGCCCATCTCCTTTACCAATCTGGCCATCTACCTGTCCCTCTACCTGTTGGGTTGGAAGCGGGGGACGGTGAGCTATCTGGTCTATGTGCTCATCGGCGCGGTGGGCGTCCCGGTGTTTTCCGGCTTTACCGGCGGCCTGGGCAAGCTGGCCGGAGCCACCGGGGGCTACATCGTGGGCTTTATTCCCATGGCGGTGATTGCGGGACTGGTGATCGACCGGTACCGGAACCGGGGGCTCCAGCTGGCGGGGATGATCGTGGGCACCGCCGTGTGCTACGCCTTCGGCACCGCCTGGTTCTGCTTCGTGATGGACAGCACCCCCATGGCCGCCCTGAGCCTGTGCGTGATCCCCTTTATCCCGGGGGATCTGGTGAAGATGCTCCTTGCCATGTGGGTGGGTCCCATGATCCGCCGCCGTCTGGTGCAGGCCGGGCTGTACCCGGAGCGCATGTAACGCACGACCGTAAACGAAAAACCTCCGCGCCGCCGGCGCGGAGGATTTTCACGTGTATAAGGCTT
Source organism: uncultured bacterium (assembly GCA_949295195.1). Classification (GTDB taxonomy): domain Bacteria; phylum Bacillota; class Clostridia; order Oscillospirales; family Oscillospiraceae; genus Lawsonibacter. The sequence goes on from CASFKT010000087.1 coordinate 2,194, forward strand.
ACCCCTCGATATCGCAGCACCGGCGGTCGCACAGGTACTTCTGGATCAGGGGGAGCACTGCCTGGTGCTCGGGGTGGTTCTGATAGAGGGGCAGGTCGGACGCCTGGGGCACCTCGGAGTAGAGGACGAAATCACAGTTGCTGCTGTCCAGAGGGGGGCAGAAGGCCTTCACCTCCAGGGCGAAGGGGATGAGATCCTTCAAGGCGTTGACCCGGGCGGTCAGAAGGGCTCCGGCCTCCCGGCGCTCCTCCGGGGTGAGCTCGGGCTTGAAGTTCCAAGAGACGATGTGACGGACCATAGGGGATTCCTCCTTCAAAATAAATCTGGGGTGCCCCTATTGTATCCGCTTTTCCGCCTCCCGTCAACGGAGGACCCGGTTGGAGGCGGTGCGGCGCAGTCCCAGCTCCTCCGCCGCGTCGGCGATCTCCGGCCAGGCGGCCAGGACGGTGCGGATGTCCAGACTGCGGGCCACCTGGAGCTTTTTGGCCAGAGTGGAGGGGTCGTCGTAGAGGACGAAGTGGGCCCCGCTCTCCCGGCTCATATAGGTGAAGTACCGGGCGCACAGCTCATGGGAGAAGAAGATGGAGGGCTGCCGCTGCTGGATGCGCTCCCGCAGCTCCTCCTGGGTGAGGGGGGTGCCGCTTCCGGTGGGGGAGGGGAGGAAGAAGTCCTCCGCCACCCGCTGGAGGGCCAGCACCACCCGGTCCCGGCCGAAGCGCTCCTGGGCCTCCCGCAGCCGCTGGACCAGAGTGCCCCCGGACAGGGCGGAGGAGATGCACACCTGGGCGTGGGGGGAGCAGTGCCCGTACTGCTCCGGGACCAGAAGGGTCCAGCTGCGGCGGAAGCACTGGTTTCCCAGCTCCTGGACCACCTGTTCCAGAGGCGGGATGCGGCCGGATTCAAAGTCGCACACCACTCCGGTGAACCCCCGGGCCATGCACTCCCGTAAAACCTCCTGGCAGAAGGGCGGGGTGGGGCCCAGGCCGTCAAAGCTCCGGCAGTCCAGAAACATAAATCCGCCCCGGGGGGCGGCGCTTCCGCTGGCCCGGAACAGGTGGGGGCCTTTCCCCATGCGGTAGGCCATGTGAACCGGCGTCACCGGAAGGTCCTGCACTTCCCGGAGGCGGTCGGGTGAGACGGTTACGAGGATGGATTCCATTGACATGACAGCTTCCCCCTTGTCCAAATTTTTCTCCCGTGCTATACTTGCAAGAGACAGGGAGCGGCAGCAGCCCGCTCCCGGGCTTGTCTCTCCCACTGTATGCGGGAGAGCGGTCCGTTAGAACAGACTAAGGAGGACACATCTGTGCCCATTTCACCCATTCCCCAGGGTGTGTACCCCTCGGTCACCGCCCTGGACCCCAAGGCCCTTCGGGCCAAGGGGATCACCCTGGTGCTGGCCGATCTGGACAACACCCTGGCCCCCTACAAGGTGCTGGAGCCCGACCCGGAGGTAGCAGCCTGGAAGGAGGCCCTGGAGCGGGAGGGGATCCAGCTCTTTATCCTGTCCAACAGCCGCAAGCCCGGCCGGGCCCAGAAGTACGCCGAGGCCCTGGGCGTCCCCTTCCAGGGGCACTCGGGCAAGCCGAAGAAGGCGGGCTACCTCCGGGCCATGGAGCGCATGGGCCGGGGACCCCGGGAGACTGTCATGGTGGGGGATCAGATCTTTACCGACATTTTAGGGGCCAACAACGCCGGGGTGGTCCCCCTGCTGGTGGAGCCCATCCGCCTGGCGGGCAACCCGGGCCGGTATCTCCGCTATGCCGTGGAAACCCCCTTCCGCCTCCTGGGGCGGGGAAGGAGGTTTTTATGAACGCAAAGTTCGGCCCGGCGGGCAACTCGGAGAGCTTTTCCAAAGTCCACAAATCCTCCCTGGCCGCCCCCAAATGGATTGCCGAGTTTGGCCTGGACTGCTATGAGTACCAGTGCGGCAAGGGGGTCCACGTGGGGGAGGAGACCTGCCGGAAGCTGGGGGAGAACGCCAGGGCGGCGGGGATCTCCCTGTCCCTCCACGCCCCCTACTTCATCAACCTGGCCAACCCCGACCCAGAGGCCGTTCAAAAGACCATCGGGTATGTCACCGCCGCCTGTCAGGCGGCCTCCTGGATGGGGGCGGAGCGGGTGGTCATCCACTCCGGGGCCCTGATGAAGCGCTCCCGGCGGGAGGCCCAGGAGATTGCCCTCAAAACCCTGCCCCAGGTGATCCGGGCCTGTGACGGCCAGGGGTTTGCCCACATCGCCCTGTGCCCGGAGACCATGGGAAAGATCAATCAACTGGGGGACCTGGACGAGGTGCTGGAGCTGTGCACCCTGGACGAGCGGCTGCTCCCCTGCATCGACTTCGGCCACCTGTACGCCCGCTCCCTGGGGGCGGACGACGGCCCGGAGGTTTTTGAGCGGATGCTGGACCGGGTGGAGGAGGTACTGGGCCCGGACCGGGCCGGCCGCTTCCACAGTCACTTCTCCCACATCGAGTTCACCCCCAAGGGGGGCGAGAAGTGCCACCGCACCTTCTCCGACGACGGGGGCTTCGGCCCCGACTGGACGCCCCTGGCCCAAGAGATCGCCCGGCGGAACTGGTCGCCCACCTTCATCTGCGAAAGCGCGGGGACCCAGGCGGAGGACGCTTTGGAGATGAAGAAAATTTATCAAGGATTTTTACCGGAGCAGTAACCGGGCGCTGATGATACTTTTTCCCAGCGGGGCACAGTTGAGGTGGTACACCTGCCCCGCGGATTCCATTTTGATACTTTTGGAGGTTTTATGACCGAGACCAATACACAAAAACCCAAGAATCGGGCGGTGCTGGTGGGCCTGTGGGCCTACCGCCTGGAGAGAGAGGAGAACGCCACCGAGGAGTCCATGGAGGAGCTGGCCGACCTGCTGAAAACGGCGGGGGGTGAGTGCGTGGGCACGGTGCTCCAGCAGAAGGACGCCCCCGACCCCCGCACCTTCATCGGAGAGGGCAAGGTGGCAGAGGTCCGGGAGCTGGTCCGGGCCATGGACGCGGACATGGTGATTTTTGACAACAGCCTGTCCCCCTCCCAGCAGCGGGTGCTGGGGGAGGAGCTGAAGGTCCAGGTGCTGGACCGCTCCGCCCTGATTCTGGACATCTTCGCCCAGCGGGCGCGGACCCGAGAGGGCCGCCTCCAGGTAGAGCTGGCCCAGTACAAGTATCTGCTCCCCCGGCTGCTGGGCATGTGGACCCACCTGGAGCGCCAGGAGGGCGCCATCGGCACCCGCGGCCCCGGCGAGACCCAGTTGGAGAGCGACCGGCGGCACATCCACCGTAAAATTGCCAAGCTTGAGTCTGAGCTGAAGGAGGTCCGCCGGGTGCGGGCCACCCAGCGGGAGCGGCGCATCAAGAACGAGGTGCCGGTGGTGGCCATCGTGGGCTACACCAATGCGGGCAAGTCCACCCTGCTCAACAAGCTCACCGGGGCGGCTATTCCCGCCAACAACCGCCTGTTCGACACCCTGGACACCACCACCCGGACCCTGGAGATCTCCGACACCTGCACGGTGCTCCTGTCCGACACGGTGGGCTTTATCCGCAAGCTGCCCCACCACCTGGTGGAGGCATTCAAGGCCACCCTGGAGGAGCTGTCTTTTGCCGACCTGCTCCTCCATGTGATCGACGCCTCCAACCCGGAGTGGCGGGAGCAGGCGGCGGTGGTGGACCAGCTGATTCTGGAGCTGGGGGCGGAGAAGACCCCTCGTCTGGAGATTTTTAACAAGTGCGACCTGTGGACCGGGGAGATCCGGCCCCACGGGGAGAACATCGTGTCCATCTCCGCCAAGACCGGGGAGGGGATCGACCGTCTGCTGGCCGCTATCGGGGAGCGGCTGGACACCGGGGCCAAGCGGGTGACCATCCACCTGCCCTATGACAAGGGCGGGCTGGTGGAGCGGCTCTATCAGGAGGCCAAGGTGGAGCAGGTGGACTACGGCGAGACCATCGACGTGGTGGCCGTGTGCACCCCCAAGACCATCGGACAGCTGGGCCCCCTGGTGGAGGGGTGGCAGCCCCACAAGGAGCCCTGGGAGGACTAGGGAATGCAGAAGGCAGAAATGCAGAATGCAGAATGAGACGGGGGATGAAGCAAATATGACACAGTTGGAGACAAAACGTTTATTTTTGCGCCCGTTTCAGGAGAATGACGCGGCGGACCTGTATGAGTACGCCAGAGACCCAAAGGTGGGCCTGCCCGCCGGGTGGCCGCCCCATAAAAGCCGGGCGGAGAGTTTGGAGATCATCCGAACCGTATTTACCGCCCCCAACACCTTTGCGGTGGTGGACAGGGATACCGGGAAGGTCATCGGCTCGGCGGGGTTCACCGGAAAGACCCGGGAGGATTTCCCCCAGAAGAACGACGAGCTGGGCTATGCCCTGAGCCCGGCGTTCTGGGGGCGGGGCCTCATGCCCGAGGCGGTCTCGGAGCTGCTGCGGTACGCCTTT
>CASFKT010000088.1 GCA_949295195.1 uncultured bacterium
TGTCCGGGTTGTTCTCCGAGATGACCACGATGCACCACAGCCCCAGGGCGTCGCACAGGGCCTTCACCGCCTTGGCGATGCCCTCGCACACGCTCACCCCCTGGCCCAGGGGGCCCAGAATCTCGTGGGAGTAGGGCTTTTTCAGCTTGTCGTACCGCACGTTCTGACAGATAAAGTCGTGGATATACCGCTCCTTGTCCAACTCGCTCTTGTCCATGGCGGGGCGGGCCAGCTTGGCGATCCGGGCGGACATGGCCCGCTGGTGCTCCCGGATCTTCCCCTTGTCAAAGAGGTACTGGGGCAGGAACTCCACCGTGGAGGCGGCGGGGTGGACCCGGCAGGAGAAGCCGGTGACGTAGAAGATCTCCGGGTGGTCCAGGCGGAGCTGGAACAGGATCTGACCCAGCTCCTCCATCTCCAGCCGGGGGACGGGGAAGGCGGGGCGCAGCTCCTCCAGGCCGGTGAGAATGGCGTGGTAGGCGCTCTGCCAGGCCTTTCCCATGCGGCTGTAGTAGTAGAACTCCATGCAGGGCCCTCCTTTTAGAGAAACAGGGCCAGCAGGGAGGTGAAGATCCCACACACACAGATGGCGATGGAGCTCATGGCCCCCTGAATCTCGCCGATCTCCATGGCCTTGGTGGTGCCCAGGGCGTGGCTGCACGCCCCGATGGCCAGTCCCTCCGCCACCGGGTCGGTGATGCGGAACCACTTGGCGAACAGGGGGGCGAACACCGCCCCCACCAGACCGGCCAGGATCACCGCCGCCGCGGCCACCCCCTGGATGCCGCCCTGGCTCTCGGCGATGCCCAGGGCGATGGCGGTGGTGACGCTCTTGGGCAGGAGGGAGGCGGTGAGCACCTCCTCCAGCTGGAACAGCCGGCACAGGGCCAGCACGCTGCCCAGGCTGGCCAGGGTGCCCGCCAGGCACCCCGCCAGGACCGGAAGAAAATACTCCTTGAGGGTGGCGCGCTGGTGGTAGATGTTCAGGGCCAGCACCGCCGTCACCGGCCCCAGCATCATCTGGATCAGGCTTGCCCCCTGGTTGTAGTGCTCCGGGGGGATGTGAAAGACGGCCAGAATGGCGATGATCAGCACGCCGGCGATGATCAGGGGGTTGCACAGCACCCACCCGGTTTTCTTTTGGACCCACAGCCCGGCGCACCAGGCGGCGGCGGACAGGGCCAGACCGAAAAACGGGGAGGTCAGAATCGCGTCAAGCATGGCGGTCCTCCTTCCGGTTCCGGTAGCGGAGCATCAGCAGCCGCACCGTCCAGCCGGTGACCAGATAGACCACCGGCGTGGTGAGCACGATGATGAGAAGCAGGGGGACCAGCTGGCTTTTCAGCAGTTCGATATGCTCCAGCAGCCCCACAAAGGAGGGCAGGAAGAAAAAGGCCATATTGGCCACCAGAAAGTGGGAGGCGGTCTGGATGTGCCGGTCCTTCACCACGCCGGTGAGCAGCAGGACCATCAGCAGCACCATGCTGATGACGCTGGCCGGAAAGGCCACCGGGAGAAGGGCCGCCACACCCTCTCCCACCAGACAGATCCCAAAGATCAGGGCAAGCTCGCCCATAATATTCATGGAATGATTCTCTCCTTCTTGATTTTTGCTGAGAAATTTCGCCGCCAGCGGGCGGCGAGTTACTTTGCCCATGGCGGCAAAGTAACCAAAACGCCACCAGGGGTGGGCTCAGGATGGACACTTCGTGTCCATATTCGCCCACCCCTGGACCCCATTTACGGGGGACCAACTCTTATGAAATGGTTTTGAACCCTTCCGGCGCGCAAAATTTGAGTGGCTGTTCAAAATTCCCGCCGGGCCACTGGGCCCTGGTTGGGGGGAACATTACCGCTGGTGCGGTCCCATTACGGCGCCTGGCTTTCCCAGCCAATGCACCCGGTGCGGAACTGGCGGGAGGCCCAAGGGCCTCCCCTACAAAAACAACGAAACCATTCCGAGTTGTGCCGTAGGGGAGGGGCTTGCCCCTCCCGCCGTCCCCCGCCCTACAGGGCATAAACACCCTTTCGGGCAGTCAGACAAGGCCTACCCTCAAAAAAGAAATTTACTCCCAAATCGCCGTAGCGAAATAATCCTCCGGCGTTTTCCCAGAAACGTGTGTCCACGTTTCTGGGAGCCCGCGATTTTAAAATGCTCGGCGGAAGTAAATTCCGCCTGCGCCAAGGTTTTGCCTGCGGCAAAACGCTTGTACGGCGCGTCCGCGCCGCCCCATCTGCGATGGGGCCCCGGCCGAAACGCCGGGTAGTTTTGTGCTTTATGGAAGCAGACGATTCTTTACTCCCAAATCGCGGTAGCGAAGTAATCCTCCGGCGTTTCGGCCCGCCGGATGAGGCGGGTGGAGCCGTCCTCACACAGGAGGACCTCCGCCGAGCGCAGGCGGCCGTTGTACTGATAGCCCATGGCGTGGCCGTGGGCGCCGGTGTCGTGGATGACCAGCAGGTCACCGATATTGATTTCCGGCAGCATGCGGTCGATGGCGAACTTGTCGCTGTTCTCGCACAGAGAGCCGGTGACGTCGTACTTGTGGTCGCAGGGGGCGTCCTCCTTGCCCATGACGGTGATGTGGTGGTAGGCCCCGTAGATGGCCGGGCGCATCAGGTTGGAGGCGCAGGCGTCCACCCCGATGTACTCCTTGTAGATGTGCTTCTGGTGGAGCACCTTGGTGACCAGATGGCCGTAGGGGGCCAGCATGAAGCGGCCCAGCTCGGTGCAGATGGACACGTCGTCCATGCCCGCGGGGACCAGCACCTCCTCATAGGCGCGTCGCACCCCCTCGCCGATAACAGCGATGTCGTTGGCGGGCTGCTCCGGGCGGTAGGGGACCCCCACGCCACCGGACAGGTTGATGAAGGTGATGTGGGCCCCGGTCTCGTTTTTCAGGTCCACCGCCAGCTGGAACAGAATCTTGGCCAGGGCGGGGTAGTAGTCGTTGGACAGGGTGTTGGAGGCCAGGAAGGCGTGGATGCCGAACTCCTCGGCCCCCATCTCCTTCAGGCGCTTGAAAGCTTCGGCGATCTGCTCCCGGGTCATGCCGTACTTGGCCTCGCCGGGGTTGTCCATCACCTGGAAGCCCTCCTTGCTCTCCCCCAGCTGGAAGGTGCCGCCGGGGTTGAAGCGGCAGGAGATTTTCTTGGGGATGTACCCGATGGTGTCCTTCAGAAAGTCGATGTGGGTGATGTCGTCCAGGTTGATGGTGGCCCCCAGCTGGGCGGCCAGAGCGAACTCCTCCGCCGGGGTGTCGTTGGAGGAGAACATGATCTCCCCGCCCTGGAAGCCGCAGCGGTCGGACATCATCAGCTCGCACAGGGAGGAGCAGTCCACGCCGCAGCCCTCCTCCTTCAAAATCTTCAAAATCTGGGGATTGGGGGTGGCCTTCACGGCGAAGAACTCCTTATAGCCGGGGTTCCAGGCAAAGGCGGCCTTCAGGGCCCGGGCGTTCTCCCGGATGCCCTTCTCGTCGTACAGATGGAAGGGGGTGGGGTACTGCTTGACGATCTCCTGGAGCTGTTCCAGGGTGACAAACGGCTTTTTCATGGGTCATCGCTCCTTACGCGTTCTCTTTCTCTTGGGAGCCCTCGGGCCTCCAGGTCAAAATCAGTATTAGTTTATCCAGTTTTCCCGGGAAAGTCAATGAAAAGAGGGGCGTGCAGAGAAAAAAGCGGGGGCAGGCCGGGACAGGTTTTTCTTGCGTTTTCCCGCTAACTCTGATACAATAGAGAAAATTTGCGGAGAGGGGAGTATCCATGGACGGATTTGGAGACATGCTTTCAATGGCGCTCTGCTCTTTGTGTTCCTGACAATCACCGTGTGATTGTCTTTTTTTGTGTGGATACAGATGAAAAAGAAGGGAGAAACAACCATGAATCAACCCCAAGGCATCTACGACGCCCGGCAGCTGGGGCGGCCCAAAATGTTTGTGTTGGGCGCTCAGCACATGTTTGCCATGTTCGGCGCCACTGTTCTGGTTCCCGCGCTCACGGGAATGTCCGTTTCCGCAACGCTTTTGTTTGCGGGGCTGGGGACGCTGCTGTTCCACTTTCTGACCAAGTGGAAGGTGCCCGCCTTTTTGGGCTCGTCCTTCGCGTTTATCGGCGGCTATCAGGCCATCGCCCCCATGATCGCCAATGAGGACGGCAGCCTGTCCTCCAACACGGAGATGCTCCCCTACGCCTGCTTCGGCGTGGTGCTGGCAGGACTCCTCTATGTGGTGCTGGCCGCCCTCTTCAAGGTGTTCGGCACCAAGGCGGTGATGCGCTATTTCCCGCCCATCGTCACCGGTCCCATCATCATCTGCATCGGCCTGACCCTCAGCTCCACCGCCATCACCAACTGCCGCTCCAACTGGGCCATTGCCCTGGTGGCCATCGCCATTGTGGTGGTGTGCAACATCTGGGGCAAGGGTATGGTGAAGATCATCCCCATCCTCCTGGGCGTGGTGGGCTCCTATGGAGTGGCCGCCGTCTGCCAGGCCGCGGGGATGGAGGTCATGGACCCGGCCAAGGTCCAGGCCCTGCTGGACGCCCCCTGGATCGGCCTGCCCTTCCGGTTTGAGGACACCCTGTTCGGCCTGTTCAGCCGGCCCAATGTGGACTCCGGCATGCTGCTCACCTCGGCGGTGACCATCATGCCCCTGGCCCTGGCCACCATGGTGGAGCACATCGGCGGCATCTGTGCCATCTCCTCCACCTGCGAGCGGAATTTCCTCCAGGACCCGGGCCTCCACCGCACCCTGCTGGGCGACGGCATGGCCACCTCTCTGGCCGCTCTGTTTGGAGCTCCAGCCAACACCACCTACGGCGAGAATACCGGCGTGCTGGCCCTGTCCCGGGTCTATGACCCCCGGGTCATCCGCATCGCCGCGGGGCTGGCCATCCTGCTGTCCTTCTCCCCCAAGTTCGCGGCCCTGGTGTCCGCCATGCCCACCGCCACCATGGGCGGCGTGTCCATGGTCCTCTACGGCATGATCTCCGCCGTGGGCGTGCGCAACATTGTGGAAAATCAGGTGGACTTCACCAACAGCCGCAACGTCATCATCGCCGCCATCATCATGGTGCTGGCCATCGGAGTCAACTACTCCGGGGCGGTGACCTTCTCCGTGGGGTCCATTGAGGTGAGCCTGTCCGGCCTGGCGGTGGCCGCCATCGCCGGCATCGCCCTGAACGCCGTTCTGCCGGGCAAGGACTATGAATTCGGCGAGGACGAGAAGGGAGACACCTCGGTCAATTTCCAGGTCTGAGGCAAATCTGAAAGTCGGATACAGAGAACCTAAAAAAACGATTAAATCCAGACAAAGGTCCTTGCGCCGCTGAATAAAATGCGTTAGAATGAAGCCAGCACACGGGAAACCGTACGAAACAGGAGGTACGAAATCATGGGATTTTCGGATAATTTGACTGAAATGGCCACCGATCTGGCTCAGAGCGTGGCCGCCACGTCCAAGCGCCTGGCGGAGGCCGGTGTGGCCACCTCCAAGCGTGTGGCGGAGATCGCCAAGCTCTCCGCCTCCAACCTGGCGGAGGAGGGCGGAATCAAGAAGGCCTATGTGGAGCTGGGCAAGCTCTACTATGCCGAGCACGGAGCGACTCCCGACGCGGGCTATGCCGCCGCCTGTGAGAAGATCGCCGCCGCCAAGGCCACCATCGAGGCCAACAATGAGCGGATCGCTCAGCTGAAGGCCGAGGCCAAGGCGGACGGTGAGGTCATTGACGCCGACGAAGTGGAGGCCGTGGAGGCCGAGATCGTGGCCGAGCAGGCCGCCGAGGCGGAAGGGGAGGAGACCCCCGCCGAAGAGGAAGCCAAACCCGAGGAATAAGAAAAAAGACAGACAGAGGGCGGAGCCGTAAGGCTCCGCCCTCTGTTCAGCTTGTCAAAAAAGCCCTCCTGCAAGGAGTTCCGTCGTCCGCAGACGACGGAATAAGATCTAATCTAGTCATTTTCGAGGACATGTGCCTCGGAAATGACACCTCTCACGAAATTTTGACCGACAATTTCGCAAGAAATCGAGGTCGAAATTTCGTGCAGCCCCATTCGAAAAAGTGGCTTTGCCACTTTTTCGACAGTCTGAGACAGAGGGCGGAGCCGTAAGGCTCCGCCCTCTTGTTATACTTCAGCAATTGATAAAACGGGCTCAGGCCTTCCACAGCCCGTGGAGGTTGCAGTAGGCGTAAGCGGCGACCGCCTGGTCTCCCTCGGCCAGGGCAAAGACCGCCTGGGGCTTCTCGCCGGGCTTCAGGTGCTTGATCTGGCTGCCCTGCTGGGTCTCCAGGACAATCCACTCGATGAAGTGCTCGGGGAGCATGGGGTGCTCTACGGCGCCCACCGTCACGGTGACCTGGCTGCCCTCGGCCTTCACCACGGGGACGTGCTTCTCCACGGCGGCGTCGGTGGTGCCGGGGACGATCTCAGTCATCTTCTGGCCGCAGCACATGACAGGCACGCCGCTGGACTTGACAAAGGTGATGATGTTTCCGCAATGCTCGCAGACATAGAATTTCATAGCAATCCCTCCAGTTGTCGTTGGTGTTGTGTTTGGCATCTGTTTTGGGTGGGCTGGTCTGAGATAG
>CASFKT010000089.1 GCA_949295195.1 uncultured bacterium
CCGCCGCTCCTCCTCCATCTCGTCCTGCTCCCCGATGGCCCGGATGCCGGGGAAGATGCCCTCCTCGGCCCCCACCACAAAGACCACCGGGAACTCCAGGCCCTTGGCCGAATGCATGGTCATCATCACCACGCAGTCCTGGTCCGGGTCGTGGCTGTCCAGGTCGGTGTACAGGGCGATCTCATCCAGGAATCCGGCCAGAGAGGGCTCGTCCCCAGCGTTCTCCAGATAGCCTCGGATAGAGGTCAAGAGCTCCCGCACGTTCTCCAAACGGGTGCGGTCCTCCACGGTGTTCTTGGTCTCCAACATGGTGCCGTAGCCGGTGCGGACGATCAGCTCCTCATAGAACTGGTCCAGGGGCATCTTCCCCAGCAGCTCCCGCAACTCGGCCATCAGGCTGGTGAACACCGCCAGCTTTCCCGCCGACCGCTCCAGCTCCGGGTACTGCCTGGCGTGGTCGATGACGGCATACAGAGAGGTGTTTTCCCGCCGGGCCACCTCCTGGGCGGTCTCCACCGTCTTCAGGCCGATGCCCCGGGGCGGGTTGTTGATGATCCGGGTGAGGCGCAGGTCGTCTGACCGGTTATTGAGGACGGCCAGATAGGCGATCATGTCCTTGACCTCCGCCCGGTCAAAGAAGCGGGTGCCCCCGATGATCCGGTAGGGGACCCCGTTGCGCTTGAACGCCTGCTCCATCTGGTTGGACTGGGCGTTCATCCGGTAGAGGACGGCGTGGTCTTTCCAGGGGATACCCTGGCTGTAGTCCTCCAAAATGCGGGCGGCCACGTACTGGGCCTCGTCGCTCTCGTTCATGGCGGTGTACAGGTGGAGCTTCTCCCCCTCCCCTGCTCGGGTCCACAGCTCCTTGCCCTTGCGGCCCTGGTTGTTGCGGATGACCGCGTTGGAGGCCTCCAGGATGTGCTTGGTGGAGCGGTAGTTCTCCTCCAGGCGGATGGTGCGGCAGGCGGGGTACTGCTTCTCAAAGGAGAGGATGTTCTCAATGGTGGCCCCCCGGAAGCGGTAGATGGACTGGTCGTCGTCGCCCACCACGCAGAAGTTCTCATAGCCCCCGGCCAGGGTGGAGGCCAGCAGGTACTGGAGGTTGTTGGTGTCCTGGTACTCGTCGATGAGCACATACCGGAACTTCCGCTGGTAGAAGCTCCGCACCTCCTCGAACTGCTGGAGGAGCCGCACGGTGTGGAGAATGATGTCGTCAAAGTCCAGAGCGCTGGCCTCCCACAGGCGGCGCTGGTACTCCACGTAAATTTTGGCGATCTTGGCCAGGCGGTAGTCCCCGGACTTCTCGCACTCGGCCAGATATTCCTCCGCCAGCTTCATGGCGTCCTTGGCCCGGGAGATGTACCCCAGCACAGTCCGGGGCGGGAACTGCTTGTCGTCCAGGTTCAGGTCTTTCAGGCAGTCCTTGATGACCCGGATGGAGTCGTCGGTGTCGTAGATGGTGAAGGAGGAGGCGAAGCCCAGCCGGTCGATGTCCCGGCGCAGGATGCGCACGCAGGCGGAGTGGAAGGTGGAGGCCCACACGTCCTCCGCCTCCGGCCCCAGCATTTTGGCCAGACGGTCCTTCAGCTCCCCGGCCGCCTTGTTGGTGAAGGTGATGGCCAGAATGGTCCAGGGGGCGGCGGGCTCCAGGCGGCACAGCCGCTCCTGGCGCGCCTTGTCCTCCGGGGCAGGGGCGATTTTTCCGGCGGCGTAGTCCTCCAGAAAGGCCAGGTCGTCGGAGGTCACCCACTCGGGCACCTCCTCGCTGTCCGACCCCCGGCCGTACTTCATCAGGTTGGCGATGCGGTTGATGAGCACGGTGGTCTTGCCGCTCCCCGCCCCGGCCAGCAGGAGGAGGGGACCCTCGGTGGCCAGCACCGCCTTCTGCTGTTCCGGGTTTAATTGGGAAAACTCCCGGGCGATGGCCCCCCGGCGGGCCTTGCAAAAGCGAAGTTCTTCTTGATGGTTGAGCATAGTTTCTCGTTCCTGTTCTCTCTAAAATCTCCCGCCCGCCCCGCCGGGGCGGACGGCTCATATCCAAACGTGCCTTTTATTGTATCGCAAAGGGCCCGCCCGGTCAACCGAAGTTTCGCCCCCTTGCGGCCGGCGGGGCTGCCCTGTATAATAAAGGCCAGTATGTCCTATCTTTGATTTATGGAAAGGAGGGCCTCCCCCATGAAATTTCTCACCAAGGAGTGGAGCCAGCAGATGAGCAAGAAGGGCTTCCTGCTGAGCAGCCCTCAGGTAAACCCCCAGGCGGCAGCGTTTTCTGAACCGTTTTATCAGGAACTTTATCAAGAGTCGCAAAAGAAGCACCTGGATTTGATGCGGAAGGTGGCCGCACTGCGCAGAGAGCCCTTTCAGGCCGAGCGGGAGGCGGAACAGTTCCGCCAGACCCATCAGCGGAGGGTGGAGGAGCTGCGCCGGTTCCTGCCCCAGGAAATTCTGGACCAGGTGGCCGACGTGCGGGTGCTGGCTCTGGACGTCTCCACCCAGGAGGTGAAGGGGGAGAACCGGCAGCAGGCGGAGCAGGTTTTCCAAGCCTGCCTGGACTGGCGCAAGCAGGTGCGGCCCCAGGTGGGAGCACAGCTCCAGGACCGGTTCTCCTTCCACGACAGCAGGGTGACTAAAGTGGAGCGCGCCCCGGACCGGCTCACCCTCTTTCTGGAGGACGGCGGCTACTCCCCGGTGAGCCGGGTGGACTTTCTCTCCCCCCATATTCTGGAGGAGGACGAGGGGCTGGAGGGCGCCGTCTGGCTCTATGAGGAGATCCACCCCGCCCAAGGCGGAAACGAGTACCACGCCCTGCTGTGGCGGGAAGATGACCAGCTGCTCTATTTCACGGTATTTGCAAAAGATCTTCGCATGTATGAGGAGTAACAGGGATTTAGCCCCCGAAGCCGCAGAAAAAGACATCCCCTGCCCGCAATGTGCGGGCAGGGGATGTCCTCTTTTTGTCTATGTTATGCCTGTTTTCCCTGGGCCTTTTCCTGGATGCCCTTGGGGGCCACCATGATGCGCAGGTGGGAGCCCTCGCCGCACTTGCCCTTCTCGTCGTGCACCTCGATGTCGAACCACATCTTTCTCCGCTCGATGCTCCGCAGACGGGCGGTGGCGGTCACCTTCATGCCCACGGGGGTGGGGGCCAGGTGGCGGCAGTGGATCTCCGCCCCCACGGTGGTCATCCCCTCGTCCAGATAGGCCTTGGCCAGCTCCAGGGCGGCCGCCTCCATGAGGGCCACCATGTTGGGAGTGGACAGGATCTTAGACCCGGCGCTGCCGATGCGCTTGGCGGTCATCTCGTCGGTGACCTCCCAGGTCAGACTGTACTCGATGGGTTTTTCCATGTTTCGTTCCTCCTTATGATTCCATCCAATATTATGGTTTTGCTTCCAGGTCTTCTTCCCTCGACGCCTCCTGTTCCCTGCGGCCGCGCAGCTGTTTCAGCGAATCCCACTGGGACAGGGCCAGCCCCACCAGGGTCAGCAGAGTGCCTCCGACGGACATGGGGGTAACCACCTCGTGGAGGATCAGGACGGAGCAGACCACCGTAATCACCGGCACCAGATAGATGTACACCATGGTCTTGATGGGGCCCAGGGTCTTGATGGCAAAATTCCAGGTGACAAAGCAGGCGGCGCAGGCCCCCAGCCCCAGGTAGAGGAACATCCCCACATAGCTGGGCTCGCTCAGGCGCTCCAGCCCCAGGCGGAAGTCCATGACCGCGGCGGCGGGGATCATAAAGAGGATACCCCAGCCGAAGATCCGCCGGGTGGTCTGGATCACGTTCCAGCCGTAGCCGCCGATCTGCTTGGTGAGCAGGGAGTAGACTGCCCACACCACGGCGGCCAGCACCGCCAGCAGGTCCCCCCGGGGGTCCAGGGAGAGCTGGCTGCCATTGAAGCTGATGAGGCAGATCCCCGCCATGGACACCACAAAGCCCAGGAGGAAGCTCCAGCGGGGCCGCTCCTTCCCCCGGCTGAGAAGCAGGGTGAACAGGGCCGCGAACAGGGGCGAGGCGGACACGATCACCCCCACATTGGAGGCCGTGCTGAAGGTGAGGGCGATGTTTTCCAGCAGGTAGTAGAGACACACCCCCGTCAGTCCGGCGGCGGCAAAGACCGCCTCCCTGTGCCAGTTCCCCACCTTCAGCCGCCGGGGGCACACCAGCCACAGGGCCAGAAAGCCCAGCACGAACCGGAACAGCAGGATCTCAATGGGGGTAAAGGCCTCCAGCAGCAGCTTGGTGGCGATAAAAGTGGTCCCCCAGTTCACCACGGTAAACAGCGCCGCCAGGTGCCCCAGGGACAGTTTCTCTTCCATGACCGCCCTCCTCATCTCAGAGCTTTCAGTTCAGTGTACCACGAAAGGGCGGGCGCTGTAAAGGAAGAAACGCCGCTGCCCGGTTTCCTCCCTGTCCGGGGGTCGACGGATGGGGAAAACTCTGGTATACTGAAAAAAATATTCCCTTCCCCAGAGGAGGGTCAGGAGGCGCAGTATGGCCCATATTTTTGAGATCACAGACATCCGCGCACCGGAGCTGCGGCCCTACGTCCAGCTCACCCACGCCCAGCTGCGCAGCCGCCGGGACCCGGAGCAGGGCATCCTCATCGCCGAGAGCGCCAAGGTCATCGCCTGCGCCCTGAACGCTGGGTGCCGGCCCGTCTCCTTCCTCATGGAGCGGCGGCAGCTCCCCGCCTTCGCCGAGCAGTTCCAGGACCGGTGCGGGGACGTGCCAGTCTACACCGCCGACCGGGAGGTCCTCGCCCAGCTCACCGGCTATGCCCTCACCCGGGGGATGCTGTGCGCCATGCGCCGCCCGGCCCTCCCCGCCATGGAGGACCTGTGCCGAAACGCCCGGCGGATCGCGGTGCTGGAGCATGTCACCGACTCCAGCAACGTGGGGGCCATCTTCCGCTGCGCCGCCGCCCTGGGGATGGACGCCGTGCTGGCGGCACCCTCCTGCTGCGACCCGTTTTACCGGCGGTCCATCCGGGTGAGCATGGGGACGGTGTTCCAGATCCCCTGGACCTGGATCGACGGGGCGTGGCCCACCCCCGGCCTCTCCCGCCTGAAGGAACTGGGGTTTCAGACGGCGGCCCTGGCCCTGGACCACCGCTCCGTCTCCATTGAGGAGCCCGCGCTGGCCCGGGCGGGCAAGCTGGCCCTCCTGCTGGGCTCCGAGGGGGACGGCCTCTCCCCGGAGACCATCGCCGGGTGCGACTACACGGTGCGTATCCCCATGTTCCACCAGGTGGACTCCCTGAATGTGGCCGCCGCAGCGGCGGTGGCCTTCTGGCAGCTCCGGCCCCAGACCTCCGGGGAGGGTTAATCTGCCCATAAAAATGCCATTACTTTTGCGCCGCGCCGCGCAGCGGCACAAAAGTTCTTGCTTCGCTCTCCGGAAGTCTTGCACAGCAAGACTTCCGGGGCATTCGATTTCATTCGAGGCGGGCGGCTGCCCCCTCGAGCTCCCCCGCCAAAACTCACACCTATTCTGTTTCACAGAAGTCTTCGCCAAGCTGAAATCCGGCGCGGAGGTTACCTCCGCGCCGGATTTTTTCTCTCCCGCAGGAAACAGGCGTCGCACAGTCGTCCCCGGTGGTGGAGGGGCAGGGCCTTCCCGCAGCGGGCGCAGAAGCGGATGTTGCTGCGCAGCCGGTGGAGCAGGATCTCGTTGATCTCGTCTGCCACCCGCTCCCGGCTGTCGTAGAGCTTGTCCTCGTCCACAGGGCAGTCGAAGGCCTTGGCAAAGGAGAAGTAGAGGTCCAGCTTCCGGTAGTACAGCTCCAGCTCCGGCAGGGTGACCTCCCCCTCCGGCTGGCCCGGCTGCTCAATGGGCTCCCCCCGCTGCCAGCGGTTCAGGAACTGGAAGAACAGCTCCCGCAGGGGCTCCTCCGTCTCGTCAAAGGGGATGTTGGCCGCCCGCAGCTCCTGCTCCTTGGAGAGCAGGAACCCCATCTCCCGCATCTTGGAGATGATGGCGATGTACCGGGTGATGTCCAGCTTGCGGTAGGGCTCCACCGTGGGCATCTGGTTCCACTGGGTCAGGACCTCCAGCAGGTCGAAGTCCACCTGGAGCACCAGGTCAGAGAAGCCCACCACCGCGTACTGGAGGGGCAGGACCACCGCCTCCAGCCCGGCCCGGATCAGCTCCAGGTTCTGGGTGGCCCCCACATAGCCCTTGGCGTACATGCCGTACCGGCCCGCCCGGCCGGCGATCTGGCGGATCTCCTCCGGCTTCAGAGGCCGGCGCTCCACCCCGTCAAATTTCTCCGTGTCCATGAAGATGACCCGCCGGATGGGCAGGTTCAGCCCCATGCCGATGGCGTCGGTGGACACGATATACTTCATCTTCCCCTCCAGGAACCCCTCCATCTGCCTGCGGCGGGTGGCGTAGGGCAGGGCCCCGTAGATGATGGCGGGCTCCTTGCCGCTCTGGCGCAGGTCCTCCGCCACGCTGAGCACCCCCACTTTGGAGAAGGTGATGAGGGCGTCCCCGGGCTGCACCCGCTGGTAGTCGATGGGGTGGGTCATGCATATCAGAGGGGTGGTCCGCTGGTGCTCCTGCACCTCATAGGTGTCCCCGCAGCTCTCGATGAGGCGGATGAGCAGATGCTTGGCCTCCGGGGCGGCACACAGGTGGACCTCCGGGGCCAGCACCCCCAGGATGGCCCGGGTCCAGGCGTACCCCCGTTGGGGGTCGGCGATCATCTGGCACTCGTCGATGACCGCCACGTCATAGCGCCGCTCCAGGGACAGCTTCTCCGCCGTGGCGGCCATATGGGTGTCCCCCTCCCGGAGGTCCTCCTCCTCCCCGGTGGACAGGCTGCAGTCCACCCCGGCGTCCAGCAGGGTCTCCTGGGCCTCCAGGGCCAGCAGCCGCAGAGGGGCCAGATAAATTCCCGTCCCGGCCCGGATGAGCCGCTGAAACCCGGCGTAGGTCTTGCCCGTGTTGGTGCCCCCCATGTGGAGGATAAAGCGGCGGCGCATGGCCCGGGCCTCCGGGTACTCGTCCTTGGGGTTCAGGGCGATGAGCAGGGACAGGCTGGTGCGGATGGCCTTTGGCACATACCACACCGACCAGACGGCCCCCAGCCCCTCCAGCAGCAGCTGCCCGGCCGGAAAGCCCTCCGCCTGGAGAAAACGCTCCACATCGGCCTCGGGCTGCTGATCCGTGAAGTCCGCCAGCGCCTGCCCGGAGGCGGCCCGCAGCACATTGGGATAGCGGGCATAGACCTGCCCGGCGAGCGGGTGGTCCGGGTGCTCCCCCAGCCAGCTTCCCGCCTGGAGGAAGTGTTTCAAAATCTCGGGCAGGCGCTTGCCGTCACACCGCTGCTCCAGGGCCAGAAACTCCCCCAGCCAGGCCGCCGCCTGGGAGGTGCGCACTCCCCGCCCCTTTGTCCCGGCGGGGAGCCGGTCCAGAATGCCCCGGTGGTAGTGCTCCGCCAGCCGCCAGGCTGTCCCGCCGCCCGGCTCCGCCGCCTCCCAGGCCCGCCGCAGCGCCCCGCAGACCGCCTCCACATCCCGGGGCTGGCGCTCCCCGCCGGAGCGCCGGCGGTTTCTTCCCTGGGCAAACTGGGGGGTGCTCTCCGCCCGGCTCACATCCTCCTTGCTCCAGGCCCGGACAAAGCGCCCGTCAAAGGGCAGATAGCGGGGCTCCGGCAGCAGCTCCCGGATCAGCGCGTTGGTCCACCCCCGCCGCTTCAGCAGGGAGGCGGTCCAGTATTTTCCTCGGCTGCGTCCCGACACGGTGCATTCTCCTCTCTCCTGTACAGTCGCTCTCCTGTCCAGTATAGCCGAAGCGGACAAAATCTTCAACCGCGGATCTCGCCGCTCTATGAATTGGGCGGCAGCCGCAGGTCCAGCCCCCGGATGCGCCGGCGCAGGGGCAGGATGGCGGAGGGGGACACGGACAGCTCGTCCACCCCCATCCGGAGAAAGAGCTCGGTGAGGGCCAGGTCGGCCCCCAGCTCCCCGCAGACCCCCACCCAGCAGCCGTGACGGTGCCCCGCCTCCACCGCCATGCGCACCATCCGCAGCACCGCCGGGTGGTGGGGGTCGTAGAAAGGGTCCAGCCTGGGGTTCTGCCGGTCGATGGCCAGGGTGTACTGGGCCAGGTCGTTGGTGCCCAGGGAGAAGAAGTCCACCTCTCGGGCCAGCTCGTCGGCAATCATCACGGCGGCGGGGGTCTCCACCATGATCCCCACTTCCACACGGCCCAGAGGACAGCCCTGGCCGTTCAGTTCCCTGCGGCAGTCCTCCAGCAGTTCCCTGGCGTCCTTCACCTCCCGCACGGAGATGATCATGGGAAACATGACGGCCGCCGTCCCGTAGGCGCTGGCGCGGAGGATGGCCCGCATCTGTGTTTTGAACAGCTCCCTCCGGGTCAGGCAGATGCGGATGGCCCGGTAACCCAGGGCGGGGTTCTCCTCCCTCTCCAGGCCGAAGTAATCCGCCTTTTTGTCCGCCCCGATATCCAGGGTGCGGATGACCACCTTTTTCCCCGCCATGGTCTCCACCACCCGGCGGTAAACGGCAAGCTGCTCCTCCTCCGTGGGGGGATGGCCGCTGTTCAGATAGAGGAACTCGCTGCGGAACAGCCCGATGCCCTGTGCGTCGTTCTGGAGGGCCAGGCCCACGTCGGCGTCGCTGCCAATATTGGCAAACACCTGAATCTCGGTGCCGTCCAGGGTCACATTGGGTTTCTTCTTCAGGCCCTGGAGGAGGGACGCCTGCTCGGCGTCGGCCCGCCTTCTGGCCTCCATGGCGGCCAGGAGACTGGGCCCCGGGTCCACATACAGGCACTGGTTATAGCCGTCCAGCACCGCCATTTGGCCGTCCCAGGCCGGGTCCGCCTCCACCCCCACCAGGGCGGGGATGCCCATGGTCCGGGCCAGGATGGCGGTGTGGCTGTTGGTGGAGCCGCCCCGGG
>CASFKT010000090.1 GCA_949295195.1 uncultured bacterium
ATGCCGGCCACGTCGATGGCGGACTGCATCTTGGCGATGGCGTCGGGCTTGTTGCCCTCGATGCCGATGATGCACTTGGGGATGTTCAGATACTTCATCACGGCCTTGATGCCGCTGAGGATGAAGTGGGTGTCCTCCAACATACACCGGTGGTCCGAGGTGATATAGGGCTCACACTCGGCGCCGTTGATGAGAAGGGTGTCAATCTCATCCAGGTTCTTGGGGGACAGCTTCACCGCCGTGGGGAAGCCGGCGCCGCCCAGGCCCACCAGGCCGCTGGCGCGGATGGCGTCCGTGAAGGACTTGAAGTCTGTGACCTGGGGGGGAGCGATGGAGGGGTCCACCTTCTGCTCCCCGTCCGGGGTGATGACCACGGTGGTCTGGGTCGACCCGTTGGACCCCACCATGGTGGAGATCTCAGCGACGGTACCCGACACGCCGGAGTGGATGTCGGAGGACACAAAGCCCCCCGCCTTGCCCACCACGGTACCTACGTACACCTGATCGCCCTTCGCCACCACAGGGGCCGCCGGAGCGCCGATGTGCTGGTTCATAGACAGGACGATCTTTGACGGAAGCGGCATGGCCACCGTCTCAAGGCCGGCGGTCCGCTTCTCATGCGGCACGCCCGCGCCCTGCGCAGAGCGTTTGAGAAATTTGCTCATTCGGATTTCAACCTCCCTATACTGCAATCGCTGGGTGGGGAAAAATAGTCGTATCTCTCCTGCCGGCGCTCCACTCTCCCACGGGAGCTCGGTCCGGCCCTTCTTTTCAGCCCTCCCTAGATCCGTTCTCTGCAATTTTTGGCCCCTCCACGACACAGCAAAACCCGCCGGTCTCTCCCCTTGTGTGAAAAACCGTCGGTTTTCCTGGCACACCCCGCCGGTCCTCCCGGAGCGGAGCGCCCTCCAGCCGTCTCGGAGCTGTGCGGCCGCTGACCGCGGATTGCCCCACAGGCGGGGGCAATCATTGGCTTTTATCATACACCCTTTTTGTCAAAAATGCAATCGTTCTTTTCCCGGATTGCATCCCTTTGTTTCAAAAAAATTCTCACATTTTTTGAAGAAATTTCAGCGGTTTTCCTCCCGGCTCCGCCGCCCGAAAACAATCCGGACCGGCACAGACGCCGTCTCTGTGCCGGTCCGGATTTCCAACCGTATTCTATAATGTTCGACCGAGATTTTCTCAGTCCTCATCCGCCGCCGCGTCGTACATGGGACGGCCGCCGGAGGTGGCCTGACCCGCTGATGTGGAACTGGCCGCCGCCCGGAACCGGGCCCGGGACTGCTTGATCTCGTTATAGGCCTCGGCCACCGCCTCCTCGGTGCGGCGCAGGGCGTCCTCACAGTACTCGTTGGCCGAGCGCTTCAGCTCCCGGCTGCGGTCCTCCGCCTGCTGCATGAGCTCGTTGGCCCGCTGCTTGGCCTGGAGGAGGATGGTCTCCTCCGAGAGCATCTGCTTGGCCCTCTCCTCCGCCTGACGGCGGATGGCCTCGGCCTCCCGCTTGGCGGAGGCGATCAAATCCGCCCGGCTGGCCATCACCTTCTTGGCCTCGGACAGTTCCACCGGGAACTGAGCCCGGATGTCGTCGATCAGGTCCAGGGCCCGGTCCCGCTCGATCATACAACGGTCGCTGGACAAAGGCACGTTC
Source organism: uncultured bacterium (assembly GCA_949295195.1). Taxonomy (GTDB): domain Bacteria; phylum Bacillota; class Clostridia; order Oscillospirales; family Oscillospiraceae; genus Lawsonibacter. The sequence goes on from CASFKT010000090.1 coordinate 1,652, forward strand.
TTCGCCTCGTCCACCATATCAAACAACATGTCCAGCAGCTCTTCCACTCCGCTTGCCATGGTCAATCCTTCCTTTCCTGCAGTTCCTGCATTCTCCGGTTCACGTCGTCCACAATCTCCCGGGGTAAAAACTCTCCCAGGTCGGCCCCGTACCGGGCCATCTCCTTGACGATGGTGGAGCTCAGGTATGTATATTTCTCGCTGGAGGCCAGGAACATGGTCTCCAGACCGGGGTTCAGCTTCCGGTTGATGACCGCCATCTGGACCTCCTGCTCAAAGTCGGACACGGCCCGCAGGCCCTTGACCACCACGTGGGCCCGGCGGCGCTTGGCATAGGCGGCCAGCAGCCCCTCGGAGTAGTCCACCTCCACGTTGGGGAACCGGGCGGTGGCCTTTTTCAGCAGCTCCACCCGCTCCTCCGGGGTAAACATCCCCTGCTTTTTGGAGTTGATCATCACACAGACGATCAGGCGGTCAAAACAGGCGGCGGCCCGCTTGATGATGTTCAGATGACCCAGGGTCACCGGGTCAAAGCTTCCAGGGTAAATGGCAGTCTTCATGGACGGCGCTCCCCTCCGTTTCTCCGGTACACCGTCAGCTTGATCTTTCCGTACCGGTAGTCTTTTCCACGCTCATAGGGCTGAGATAAGTCGGGCAGCACCTGTTCCAGCGGACTTTCGCAAATCATTATACCATGTTCCCGGAGAATGTCAAATGCCGCGATGGTCTCCATGGCCTGCTCCAGAAGGCCGCTCTGATAGGGCGGGTCCAGGAAGATCACATGGAATTTTTCCCGGCAGGACATGAGGTAGGAGATGGAGTCCCCCTGGACTACCTTTCCCTGCCCTGACAGGCCGGTGAGCTTCAGGTTCTCCCGGACCAGAGCGGCCGCATCCTTCCGCTGGTCCACGAAGGTGCACCGGGCCGCCCCCCGGGACAGGGCCTCGATACCCAGCTGGCCGGTGCCGGCGAACAGGTCCAGAATGTCCCGGCCGGGGACCTCAAACTGTACGATATTGAACAGGGCCTCTTTCACCCGGTCGGTGGTGGGGCGGGTCTCCATCCCCTGCAATTCGTTCAACCGCCGCCCGCGGGCGGAACCGGAAATCACGCGCATGTCTGATCTTCCTTTCGTGGCATGAATTTCACTCGAGTCTGGTCTCCCAGTGCTCCGCCCTGCGGGCCTCGAAGCACATCCGGAGCTGCTCCGGGGTGGTCTTCTCCAGGTCCAGCTCCGGAAGCTCGTTTAAGGAGAACCAGCCGCTCTCGCTGGTCTCCAGGTTCTCCCGGAACTCCCCGCCCAGGAGGGTGCACAGGACAAACACGATGCACACCTTCCAGGGGTAGAGGGTCTCGTGGTGGTTCTCCCCGTCCTGGAGGGCGATGACCCGGTCGGCCCGCACCTCCAGGCCGGCCTCCTCCCGCACCTCCTTCACCGCGTTTTCCTTCACCGAGACGTCCACGTCCACCCAGCCTCCGGGCAGTGCCCAGCCTTTGGGCTCCCGCACCAGCAGAACGCGCTCCCCCTGAAAGACCGCGGCCCGGGTGGCCAGCTTGGGGGTCTGGTAGCCCGTCTCATTGCAGAACCACCCCTTAACCTGCTCCAGGGACAGGTCCGCCTGCCGGGCCACCATTTCCGCGGCAATCTCCCGGATGCGGGCATACCGCTCCAGGTCAAACTTGTCCTTCCCATAGTACAGCCCCGCCTGGGCCAGGCTCTGGAGCTCACTGGCCCAACTGCTCGCCGTGCTTCATAGACCGCCCATCTCCGTTTCAAACTTTTAAAAACCTAGTTCTCCCGAAAGTAGTGGTACACCGCCTGGGCCGTATTTTTGGGCACTACCTTCTCCAGCTCCTCCAGGGGGGCCTCCCGCACCGCCTTGACGCTCTTGAAGTGCTTCAAGAGCTGGGCCCGGCGCACCTCCCCCACCCCGGGGATCTTGTCCAGGGTGGAGCCCTGGACCCGGACCTTCCGCTGCTGGCGGTTGAACTCGATGGCGAAGCGGTGGGTCTCCTCCTGGATTTGCCCGATGAGAGCAAACACCGCCGGGATGGCCTGAATGCCGATCTCCCGGCCATCGGGGGCCACCAGGGCCCGGGTGCGGTGGCGGTCGTCCTTCACCATGCCGAAGGCGGGGATGTCCAGGTTCATGGCCTCCAGCACCCGCTGGGCCACCCGCACGTGGTTCTCACCGCCGTCGATCAACAGCAGGTCGGGCCTTGTATTAAACTTCTCGTCCCCGTCCAGGTACCGGCGGAACCGGCGGGTGAGCACCTGCTCCATGGAGGCGTAGTCGTCCGGGCCGTCCATGTCCTTCAGCTTGAAGTGCCGGTAGTCCCGCTTCAGGGGCCGGCCGTTCTCAAAGACCACCATGGAGGCCACGATGTCGTCGGCGCCGGTGTTGGAGATGTCGTAGGACTCCATCCGCCGGGGCCTCTCATTGAGGCCCAGCATCTTCCCCAACGCCTCCAGCAGCTTGTTCTGCCGCTCCTCCCGGGTGGTGGCCCGCTCCACCTCCTCCACGGCGTTCTGGTTGGCCAGCTTGATCAGGTCCATCTTGGCCCCCCGCTGGGGGGTGATCAGCTCCACCCGATAGCCCACCTGCTCGGACAGCATCCGAGTGAGGGGCACCTGGTCGGACAGCTCGCAGGGCAGCAGAATCTGCTTGGGCAGACGGGTGCGGCCCCCGTAGTATTCCCGGATCAGGGAGGACAGAACCTCCTCCTCATCCTCCTCCATAGGGGTCTCCAGCAGCTCCATGTCCTTGGCCGCCAGGTCCCCGTCTACATAGTGAAGGACCACAAAGCAGCTCTTGGCGGTCCCCCGGAAAAAGCCGGTGACGTCGGTGTCCGCCAGAGAGCCGGCCACTACCTTCTGCCGGGCCCCCAGCAGTTCGATGGCCCGCAGCCGGTCCCGGATCTCCGCCGCCTTCTCAAAGCGCAGCTCCTCCGCCGCCTGTTCCATCTCGGCGGTGAGGTCCGCCTTCACCTCTTTAAACCGGCCCTCCAGCAGGGAGACCGCCTGGGCGATGGCCTCGTCGTGCTGCTCCTTCAGATTTTCCGAGCGGCAGTAGCCGTCGCACTTGCCCATGTGGAAGTTCAGGCAGGGCCGCTCCTTGCCGATGTCCCGGGGGAACTTCTTCCGGCAGGAGGGCAGGCGCAGGGCGGTGCGCAGGGCGTCCAAAATGTTCTGGGTGCTGTGGCGGCTGGCATAGGGGCCGAAGTACCGGGCCGCATAGGGGCCGAAGTACCGGGCCCCGTCCTCCGCCACCCGGCTGGCCAGGGAAAATCTTGGATAGGCCTCCTTGGACAGACGGATATAGGGGTAGCCTTTGTCGTCCTTCAGGAGGATGTTGTACCGGGGCTGGTGGCGTTTAATGAGGGAGTTCTCCAGCACCAGTGCCTCAAACTCGCTGTCGGCGATGATGACGTCAAAATGGTCAATCTGGGACACCATGGCCCGGGTCTTCTCTGTGTGGGAGGCCAGCTTGGCAAAATACTGGCTCACCCGGTTTTTCAGGGCCTTGGCCTTGCCCACGTAGATGACCTTGCTCTGGGCGTCCTGCATGATGTATACGCCCGGCTTGAGAGGCAGGCTGTGGGCTTTTTCTTTTAATTCGTCAAAGGTCATGGGCGCTTTTCCTGCCTCCTTTTTACCTTGTGCTTTTCCGCGCGGGGTGTTTTGCCGCCCCTGCCTCCATGCCGCCCATCCCTATCCCCTCTGGCCTTCGGCCATCTCCCCTTGACAAGGAGAGTCGGCCCCCTGGACCTCCATTACGGGAGTTACCCCTTGGATCAGGCAGAACATTTCCGGCGCGCAAAATCTGAGTGGCGGTTTTCGTATCCTCCCGGCCCACTGGGGCCTGGCTGTTCCAAAATTGCAGCCGGTGCGGTTCCTGTTCTGCGCCTGGCTCGGCCAAGCAGGTGGTAACTGGTGCGAATCCCAGCGGGAGGCCCAAGGGCCTCCCCTACCCAAACTCGGAAGGTGTCCTTGAAACACGTAGGGGAGGGGCTTGCCCCTCCCGCGGGCCGGTCTGGGACCGGCCCCTACGGCGTGACTAGACAGTGGTCGCCCTCTGTAGGGCGCGGCCTCCCGGACGCGCCGCCCCGGCCACCTGTAAAGCCCGTAGGGGCGGCACACCCGGGCCGCCCGCTTTTTAGCCTGTCCTGCCCAAGCCGAGAGAGGGCATGGAAAAATACCGGCTCAAAAGTCCCCCCGCCTCCGCTTCTGGTATCAAAAAAGGCGCCGCATGGCGGCGCCTTTTCATGGTGCTTGGGAAATTACTCGGAAAAATCGGAGGAGATCATCTTGTACAGGGCCTCCACCGCTTCCTTTTCATCGGGGCCATCCGCAATCAGCTTGATGGGGGTGCCCTTCACGATACCCAGGGACAGAACGCCCAACAGGCTCTTTGCATTCACCTTCCGCTCATCCTTCTCCACCCAGATGGCGCTCTTGAACTCGTTGGCCTTCTGGATAAAGAACGTGGCCGGTCTGGCGTGCAGCCCAACCTGATTGTTAACGACCGCTTCCTGACTATACATACAACCGTACCTCCGCACTCGTCATATTGTGTCTTTAGCATACCAGATTTATCCCGTTCCCGTCAATGACATTTTTCACAAATCTATGCTTTTCCGCTGCAAAAAATTACAAGCAGAATGGATATTCGTTTTTTTGTACGACATGCCTGTTTTAAGTCCGGCATTTTACAGTCAAAATGACGGATTAATTCAGCCGCTAAACGGTTTTCCCCGCAGAGGCCGCACCTGGATTTAACGCCGCTCCGGCCAGGCCGCCTCAGCTTATCACGTACGCTTCACATTACTTCAGCTCTACCACCGTCACGCCATCTTCACAGGCGCGGGCGGTCCCTGCGGGGACCGCTTGCGCATCCGCGCGCCGCGCCTTCCGGGGGGCACTAGCAAGGTGAATTGCCGCAATGCGGCAAGAGAAGGCACCCTGGGGTGTTCCCCCCGGAGGCCCCCCTCCAGTCTCCGACGGGACGGGGGCTTTTGGTATCCGCAGACTTATTTCAGTTCCACCACGGTCACGCCGTCCTCGCCCTCGCCGTAGCGGCCGGGGCGGAAGGATTTCACATAGCGGCTGCGCTTCAAATAGGTGCGCACCGCATTGCGCACCGCGCCGGTGCCCTTGCCGTGGATGACGGTGACCGTCTCCAGCTTGCCCAGCATGGCGGTGTCCAGGAAATTTTCCAGGGCGATCAGCGCCTCGTCGCTGGTCATCCCCCGCAGGTCCACCTCTCTGGGGGCAGCGGAGCGGAGGGTTCGCTCGGCACGCTGGATGATCTTCCGCACATCCTTCTGGCTCTGGGTCTCCCCCTCCACCACCCGGACCTCGCTCTGCTTGGCGGAGATTTTCAGAATCCCGGCCTGGAGCTGCAAGCTGCCGTCCTTGTTCACCGACAGCACGGTGGCCTTCGTGCCCATGGACACCAGCTCCACCGTGTCCCCCGCCTTGGCGTCCCGGGTGGGGGGCGGCGCCTCCGGCTCCTGGACGGGACCGCCGATGTTCTTCTCCGCCTCGTTGAGCAGGTGCCTCGCCTGGGCCCGGCCGTCGTTCACCTGCTGCCAGTCCAGGTCCTTCCGCTTTTGGAGCTCCTTGAGCTCGGCGATGGCCAGGTCGCTGGCCGCCCGGGCCTCCTCGATGATGACCCGGGCCTCCGCCTGAGCTTTCTCCACCACCTTGGCCCGCTCGGCCTCCAGCTTGTCCCGGTACTCCTTGGCCTTGGCGGCGGACTGCTCCATCTCCAGCTTCAGGCGCTTGGCCTCGGTGCGCTCCTTCTCCATCTCCTGGCGCTGCTGGTCCAGCTTGGTGAGCACGTCTTCAAAGCGCACATTCTCCGCGTCCAGCCGGGCGGCGGCTTTTTCGATGATATACTCCGGCAGCCCCAGCCGCCGGGAGATGGCGAAGGCGTTGGACTTGCCGGGAATGCCCAGGATCAGCCGGTAAGTGGGGGCCAAGGTCTCCACGTTGAACTCACAGGAGGCGTTCTCCACCCCGGGGGTGGTCATGGCGTACACCTTCAGCTCGGCGTAGTGGGTGGTGGCCGCCACCAGCGCCCCCAGATTCCGGGCGCTGTCGATGATGGAGGCCGCCAGGGCGGCGCCCTCCACCGGGTCGGTGCCCGCCCCCAGCTCGTCCAGCAGGATGAGGGAACGGTCGTCCGCCTCATTTAAAATGCCCACGATGGTGGTCATGTGGGAGGAGAAGGTGGACAGGGACTGGGCGATGGACTGCTCGTCCCCGATGTCCGCCAGCACCCGGTCAAACACCCGGACGGCGGAGTCCGCCCCGGCGGGGATGTGCAGGCCGCACTGGGCCATGAGGGTGAGCAGGCCGATGGTCTTCAGCGTTACCGTCTTGCCGCCGGTGTTGGGGCCGGTGATCATCAGGGTATCGAACTTGTCCCCCAGCTCCAGGTCGTTGGCCACCGCCGTCTTCTTGTCCAGCAGGGGATGGCGGGCCTTCTGGAGGCGTAAATACTTCTCCGACAGCCGGGGCTGGCTGGCCTCCATGTTCAGGGACAGCTTGCCCCGGGCAAAGATGGTATCCAGCCAGATGAGCAGGTCGTAATCCTCGGAGATATCCTCCTTATGGGCGGCGCACTGGGCGGACAGCTCGGCCAGAATGCGCTCGATCTCCTTCTTCTCCCGGGCGGAGAGCTCCCGCAGCTCGTTGTTGGCCTTCACAACCCCCATGGGCTCGATGAAGAAGGTGGAGCCCGAAGAGGACACGTCGTGGACCAGGCCGGGGATGGAGTTCTTGAACTCCGACTTCACCGGCACCACGTACCGGTCGGAGCGGATGGTGATGATGGACTCCTGGAGGTACTTGGACTGGTTGGAGGAGATGATCTTCTGCAGAATCTCCCGCACCTTGGCTTCGGTGGCCCGCATGTGCCGGCGGATGGAGGCCAGCTCGCTGCTGGCCGAGTCGGCCAGCTCGTCCTCCCCCACGATGGAATTGGTGATGGTGTCCTCCAGAAAGCGGTTGGGGGTGAGGGCACGGAACAGGTGGGAGATGGGGGTCTTCTCCTCGGTGTCCCCGTACTCCTTGGCGGTGCGGGCGCACCGGAGGACGGCGGCAATCTCCAGCAGCTCTCGGGTGTTCAGGCTGCCCCCCATGTCCGCCCGGTGGAGGCTGGCCCCCACCGGCTTTACCCCGGAGAAGCCGGGGCTGCCCCGCTGGATGAGCATGTTCACTGCCGCCGTGGTCTCGTCCAGGGCCCGCTGCACGTCGTCCGGGTCGGTCATGGGCCGCAGGGCCAGGGAGCGCTCCTTCCCCTCCTGAGTGGCGGCGCAGGCGGAGAGCTGCTCCAGAACCCGGGGCAGCTCCAATGTGACGATGGATTTTTCAAACAGGTCCGTCATAGCTTGCCTATCTCCTGTCTTTTCAATAAGGTTTCTATCCCGGTTATTTTCTCACACTTTTGCCGTTTTGACAAGGGGCGGGGCTTATGGTATGCTGGGGTCGAGGACCCCATCCCACTTGAGAGGAGGCCCCCCCCGTGTTTACTCCTATCGATCTGGAGACCTGGCCCCGCCGGGCGGTCTTTGAAAATTTCCTGGAGCTGGACTGCGGCTACAGCCTCACCGTCCCTCTGTCCATCGCCCCCCTGCTCCGATATGTGCGGGGACACGGCCTGCGCCTCTACCCCGCCCTCACCTGGGCGGTGACCACCGCCGTCAACCGGCACAAGGAGTTCCGCATGGCCTATGACCGGGAGGGACGGCTGGGGTACTATGACCTGGTGCACCCGGAATACACGGTGCTGGACCCGGTCACCCACAATATGGACAGCCTGAACACCGCCTATACCCCCTCTTTCCCGGACTTCTATCGGGTCATGGCGGAGGACCTGGACCGCTTCCAGCAGGACGGGACCCGCACGGTCAGCCGGGAGAACTCCATCCTTCTCTCCTGCGTGCCCTGGTTCTCCTACACCGACGTGTCCTTCCATCCCAAGTCCAGCCTGATGTTCCTGCGCCCCATGTTTGTGTGGGGCAGGTACCAGGAGCGTAGGGAGGACGTCACCCTCCCCTTCACCCTCCAGGTCCACCACGCGGCTGCGGACGGGTACCACTGCCACCTGCTGCTGGAGGAGCTGCGCGGCCTGCTGGATCGGCCGGAGGAGTCATTTGCCCTTTGATTTTCGTCTTTTCTCTTGCTTTTTGGGGAGAAATCGGTATAATAAGGAATATCTACGCCTTCCATTGGCGGGGGCGCGGCATACGGGCGGACTCCGATGGTCCGCCCGTTTTTTACTCCGCAGCCCCGGGAGGCGGCATCAATCGAGAGGGAGGAATTTTATTTGGAATTGATTTTACAGATCAACAGTCTCATCAACGGGATCGTCTGGGGCCCCGTCATGCTGTTCCTGCTGGTGGGCACGGGAGTCTATCTCACCGTCCGCTGCGGGTGCCTTCAGGCCCGCAAATTTGGCTTTATGTTGCGCAGTACCCTGGGCTCTCTGTTCCGCAAGACGGACAAATCCTCCGGCGGACAGAACCTCACCCCCTTCCAGGCGGTGTCCACCGCCCTGGCCGGGACCGTGGGGACGGGCAACATCGCCGGCGTCACCGGGGCCATCTTCGCCGGAGGACCGGGGGCGGTCTTCTGGATGTGGGTGTCCGCCTTCTTCGGCATGATGACCAAGTATGCCGAGATCGTCCTGGCGGTGAAGTACCGCCAGGTGGACGCGGACGGCACCCACTTCGGCGGCCCCATGTACTACATTGAGAAGGGCACCGGCCACAGGTGGCTGGCGGTGCTGTTCGCCCTGCTGGGCGGCGTCGCCTGTTTCGGCATCGGCAACATCGCCCAGTCCACCGAGATCGCCGGAGCCATGCAGTCCCTGGTGGGCATGCCCCCGCTGTGCACGGGCATCCTCCTGGCCATTCTCACCGCCTTTGTGGTCATCGGCGGCGTGAAGCGCATCGGACAGGTGGCCTCCTACCTGGTCCCCTTTATGGCCATCTTCTACATCGTGGCGGGCGTGGCCGTCATCCTGCTGCGCATCACCGATGTCCCCGCCGTCCTGGCCTCCATTTTCACCGAGGCATTCAGCTTCCGGGCGGTGGGCGGCGGCGTGTTCGGCTACGCCATTCTGGTGGCCATGCGCCAAGGCTTTGCCCGGGGCGTGTTCTCCAACGAGGCGGGCCTGGGCTCGGCCCCCATGGCCCACGCCGCTTCCAACACCAAGGAGCCGGTGGAGCAGGGCCTGTGGGGCATCTTCGAGGTCTTTGTGGACACCATCATCATCTGCACCCTCACCTCCATGGCGGTGCTCCTGTCCGGGGTGCTGGAATACGACATCTCCCACTACGCCTCCAACGGCGCGGCGGCGGCCGAGGCTTTCAACTCCATCCTGCCCGGCACCATCGGCGGCACGGTGCTCCAGATCAGCCTGCTGTTCTTCGCCCTGTCCACCATCCTGGGCTGGAGCTACTACGGGGAGCGGTGCTGGGGCTACCTCACCCACAACAGCAAGACCGCCAACCTGATCTTCAAGGTGGCCTTCGTGCTGGTGTGCGTGGTGGGCGCCGTGGGCTCCGGCAGCCTGATGTGGGACATCTCCGACACCCTCAACGGCATGATGGCCATTCCCAACCTGATCGGCCTGCTCTCCCCCCCGAGGCGGTCCGCTTTCGGTTTACCCCGCCCCATGAAGGAAAAAACGGGGAAACGCGCTCTCTCCTCTTGCCATCCGCCCTGGGCTGTGGTAAAAATATAATTATAATAATGTATAAAACGGAGCAGGGAGGCAGAAAATCATGGACAGAAGCCGATTTTCCACCCATAAGCGTCCGGCGTTTCTCCTGGCCGGGGTCCTGCTGGCCCTTCTGGGCATTTTTTGGGCTTGGCATGTCCTCTCCCGCCAGGCCCAGTGGACGGTCCTGGACCAGGACGCGCTGGAGAACGCCGGGGACGCGCACCTGCGCTCCCTCTCCCAGCAGGCGGAGCAGTGCGCCGGCACCCACGACTTTCTCTGGACCGGGGAGCCGGTGGAACTCACGAACCCCCTCTCCTCAGAGGCCCACGCCTTCCTGCCGGTGTGTGCCATCTCCCCCGCCGACGTCCCCAAGTACGGCGACGCCGCCTGGGAGATCGAGTTCTTGCTGCTCGCCACCTGGGACGGGGGCGAGCGACCGGCCTGGGTCCCAAAGCTTTCCGTCTCCCAGTGGGAGCTGGAGCTGGACCCGGGAATCAACACCGGTCTGACCGGCCCTGACTGGCACTCCGAGGGCGGGGCGCGGTGGTACGCCCTCACCCAGGCGGACGCCTCCCTCTGGCAGGAGTCCCAGAACGGGACCCCCCACATCCGTTACCGCCTCCAGGCCGCTGCCCTGGACTCTGGCGGCCCGGACAATGCGCCCGCCTCCGGCGCCCTGTCTCTCTCCTTCACCCTGGAGGGCGGCGGACAGGCCCAGGCCTACCAGTGCCGTCTCCCCTTCGATTATCTCTCCAACGCCGTATGATGCTACGGGCCCGGACGGGTTCTCTCCTGTCCGGGCCTTGAAAAAATATCTGGAAAACCCCTTGCAATCCGGTTTCGGCTATGGTATAGTAGGAAAGTAAATTATGGTAGTATTGGCTAGAGTGGGGTTTCGGCTCCG